>JBAVZX010000150.1:0-8408 GCA_049589015.1 Phormidium sp.
TTAAATTACGTGAAATCGTTCTTGATTCTTGGTTGCCAGTTGAGGTATCAAAAATGTCTGCTTTTGCTCTCTCAGCTGATTTAGTTTCAGTTATCACATATTTTCTGAAGAAGCGGATTGTCTTTAAGTAGCAGGATCTTCAGTAATATCTATTTCAAGAATCTACCAGGTATTTGTTCTTGGTAATTAATTTTTTTTAGGTTCTAGTGCAAGAAGGCAGAAGGCAAAAAGGTAAAAAGTAAAAAGCGACTGTAGAAGCTTTCTTCCCTTCTGCCTCCTCTCCTGCTTTCTTGCACTAGTAGGTTTGTCCAGTAACAGGGAGCTTGGTGACCCAAGTGCATCTGTTAAAGCATTAAGGCTATTGCGAATTTAGCCAGCTACACAAGGTTTCTAGAAAATACCTCTTGCTTTAGAGGACTTAGAGAGGTAAACTGCTTAAAACTTGCCACACTCTTGAGGGTGGAGACAATTTTGAAGTGCCTAGCTGAGTATAGCTGCTTTATTTTCGGGTGTGAGAATGTTAATCACGGGTGAGAGAGTGTATGTTATTTGTGTTTGAGCAGCCAACTAAAGAAGCCCCTACTAGTGACAATCAGTCTATCTTAATTAAGATTTCAGTGTTTAATGACTGGAAAGCTTTAGAGTTATTATTTATCTCAATGGAACAAGAAGACTCCCGGTACAGCGCAGCTTACCGGGTGATGAATTGTGACCAAAAACTCAGATTGATCGTAGCGAATCGATATAGTTTGACGCTGGGATTTTCCCAAGCTGTACTATCACTAATTCCCGAATTAATAGAGTGATGTTAACAGCTTTAAAGGTAAGACTATACCCAAACAAAGAGCAGCAAATAGCCGTAGTTAAAATTAAATGCTATTTAGAAAATAGAGATTGTATTGAACGAACGAGTTTTTCCTAAACTATGACCAAAACAAACTACTCTTACGTGGGAAATGAACTGGAGCTATTTCGTTACGCAACTAACTGGAAGGCTTATTACAGTTCAATGATTCAGCCTTTTTTAGGTAATGAAGTGCTAGAAGTAGGTGCGGGAATTGGAGCAACAACAGAGTTGCTTTGTAAGGGAAAACAGGCGCGTTGGGTGTGTTTGGAACCTGATGCGGTTTTAGCTAGTGATTTAAGTTCCCTGTTGCTGGGTGGTAGGTTGCCAAAATGCTGTGAATTGCAAAAGGGAACTTTATCGAATTTAAGTGAGGAAGAGGTTTTTGATAGTATCGTTTACATTGATGTTTTAGAGCATATTAAGGACGATCGCACTGAGGTAAAATTGGCAGCTAGCCACTTAAAAACAGGGGGATTTTTAATTGTATTGTCTCCGGCGCATCAATGGTTGTTTACTCCTTTTGATGAGGCGATCGGTCACTATCGCCGTTACAATAAAAGCAGCTTACAAGCAGTTATTCCGGGAAACCTACAAGAAATTAAACTCCGGTATTTAGATGCTGTTGGTTTGATCGCTTCTTTGGGCAATAAGTTAATCTTAAAAAGTAAAATGCCAACTCTGCAACAAATCAAAATGTGGGATAAAAAAATGGTGCCTTTCTCAAAAAAGATTGATCCAATATTAAAATATTCACTAGGAAAATCAATTTTGGGAATTTGGCAAAAAATTGGCTAACTAATCAAATTAAGAAGGTTAATTTATAAAGGAGCAATTAATGAATAAGTGTCCCAAAATATGGTACTTTACAGGATTGGTTCTGACAATCATTCCGGCTTTTTTAATGGCCATATTAATTTACCAAAATAGCGTGAATATGCCATTTTGGGATGATTGGGAGATTAGCTTATTCTTAGATAAACTTATCCCTGAATATAGATTAACTTTACAAAACTGGTTAGCCCAAGCCAATGAAACTAGATATCTATTTCCTAGATTTATTTTTGTTGGTTTGGCTTATCTAAATAAGTGGAACTGGGATGTACGATATCAAATGTGGGTTAGTTTAGCACTAGCCTGCATAGTTTCAATTAATGTATTTCGATTAATTAAATGGACAATTGGCGAAAGTTTATTGAAGGTAATATTTATCGCGATTATTTGCAATTCTTTGATATTTTCGCCAATTCAATACGAAAATTGGTTATGGGGAATTCAACTGATTGTATTTATTCCAATTGCTTGTATTACAACTTGCTTGGCGGTGACTTATTCTGACATTAATCGAACAACTAAACTAATTTTATGTTTAATTTTATGCACTATTAGTACTTTTTCTTATGCCAATGGAATGTTAAGTTGGGTGATTGTATTTCCGGCTTTAGCTATTTCCAAATCTTGGCGTTGGCAAGATATTTTTAAAGAGAAATGGTTGTATATTCCTTGGATTGCTACCTTTACAGCTAATATGGCTGTGTATTTTTATAATTACCAAAAACCTTCGCAAACTCCAGGCTTGTTAGCAGGATTATTAAATCCTATTGAAGCAACTAGCTACTTCCTTTCTTTCTTGGGTACACCTTTAGCTTGGGGAATAAATAGTTTTGATTGGCAAGGGCCTGTGATTAGAAATAATATTATAATAGGAACAGTATTAATAATTTTATTTGGTGCAGCTTGGCTTTATTTACTAAAGCACATTCAGGAATCTACCTTAATTTATCGGATGACTGGTTGGTTAGTAATAGGTTCCTATACAGTAATTAGTGGGACAATTACTGCATTAGGAAGGGTGGGTTTAGGTATTGAAACTTCTATTGCACCCAGATACATGACTTTTTCTGTGTATTTACCTTTAGCTTTGATTGGGTTAATAGCAGTTATTTTTGATGACGCAAAAAAAAGAGGATATTTACTAAAAAACCAAAAAGTAATTGCTCAAACTATAATTGGGATTTTGTTAGTGAGTTTTTTGGGCTTGCATATACTAACAAATGTATTTGGAATTGAGAGAATGTATTGGACAAAATTGGAACGGTTACATTCAAAAGCTTGTCTAGGATTTGTTAATGTCATGGTAGATCAGAAATGTTTGGTAGAAAAAGTATATCCTAAATTGAAGGCATTGCAAAGGCTAGCTAAATTAGTTGATGATAAAAACTTAATTGATGTGAAGTTCATCCAGTCTAATATAGTTCAAGATATCCAAGGAAAAAATTATCTTAGTGCTGATAGTTTAGGTTATGGCTGGTTTGACAGAGTTAGTCAAGTAAAAGATTTATATGTGGCTGGGGGATGGGCAAGATTACCGGAAAGAAAACAACCAGCAGATGGAGTGTTGCTAACTTATGAAAAAGCGAAAGGTTATGATATAATATTCGCTATTTCTGATACGAGAGTACAAAGGCCAGATGTTGTCAATGCAACGAAAAACCAAGTATACTTGATGACTGGGTGGCAAGGCTCTTTTTCTGCTAGTAAATTACCAAAAGGTTTGGTAAAGATCAAAGCTTGGGCTTTTGATACTGAAACGGGAACAGCTTTTCCACTAGGCGGCAGTCAACAAATCAACAATTTATGAAAGCTTTAGCTACGGAAATTCCTGAAGTATTGCTGATTGAACCCCAAGTTTTTGGAGATAGCCGGGGGTTTTTCTTTGAAAGTTACAACCAGCGGAGTTTTTCCGAAAAAACTGGTGTAAAACTTGATTTTGTCCAAGACAATCACTCGCGTTCTAGTAAAAATGTGCTGCGAGGTTTGCATTACCAAATTGAACAAGCACAGGGGAAATTAGTGCGGGTAGTGTGGGGAGAAATTTTTGATGTGGCGGTGGATATTAGAAAAAGTTCACCGACTTTTGGACAATGGGTGGGTTATTTGTTAAGTGCGGAAAATAAGCGGCAATTGTGGATTCCGGCTGGTTTTGCTCATGGTTTTCTGGTAGTCTCAGAAGAGGCTGAAGTGTTGTATAAAGCTACGGATTATTATGCACCACAACATGAAAGGTCTATTCTATGGAATGATCCAGATTTAGCGATCGCATGGCCTTTAATCTCTGAACCTATTTTATCTGGAAAAGACCAAGCTGGCAAACTATTTAAAGACGCGGAAATATTCCCATGAAACGCATTTTAATCACCGGAGTTAATGGTCAATTAGGGCAAGAATTAAGCGGTGTTCTTCCCAGTATTGGTGAAGTTATTGGTTTGGGAAGGGCAGAATTAGATTTAACTCAACCTGAGACAATTCGTCAGGTAATTAATGAAGTTAAACCTGATGTAATAGTGAATTCTGCGGCATACACCGCTGTTGATAAAGCGGAAAGTGAACCAGAATTAGCAAATGCGATTAATGCGATCGCACCTGGTATCATAGCAGAAGAATGTGAAAAATTAGCCATTCCCTTAATTCACGTTTCCACTGATTACGTTTTTGATGGTAGCAAAAGTTCGCCTTATCAAGATACAGATTCAACCAATCCCTTGAGTGTTTACGGGAAAACTAAACTCGCTGGGGAAATCGCTATTCAAAACAGTTGCCAAAATTATATTATTGTGCGAACTGCTTGGGTTTATGGCGTAGGTGGCAAAGGGAATTTTGTCAAAACTATGCTGAGATTGGGGAAAGACAGACCAGAAGTTCGGGTAGTTGCAGATCAAATTGGTAGTCCAACTTATACATTAGATTTAGCCAATGCAATTACCCAAATAATTACCCTGTTTCAGCCAGAAATTGCGGGAATATATAGCTATACAAATAGTGGAGTTGCTAGTTGGTATGACTTTGCAATTGCTATATTTGAAGAAGCCAAATTATTAGGATGGGATTTGCAACTTCAGCAAGTAATTCCCATTACTACACCTGAATATCCCACTCCTGCAACTCGTCCTGCATATTCGGTGCTGGCTTGTGGGAAAATATCAAAAGTGTTGGGAACTTTTCCCCCGCATTGGCGGCAGGGATTAAGAAAAATGTTAACTGAACTATACACTCTTAGCGTATGAAAGCACTAATTCTGTCCGGTGGTAAAGGAACAAGACTTAGACCTCTGACTTATACAGGTGCAAAACAACTTGTTCCTGTGGCAAATAAACCAATCCTTTGGTATGGAATCGAAGGAATTGTAGCAGCGGGAATTACCGATATTGGGATTATTATTAGTCCCGAAACTGGCGAAGAGGTAAAAGCGAAAACGGGAAATGGCGATCGCTTTGGTGCTAAGATTACTTATATTTTACAAGAGCAACCTGCTGGTTTAGCTCATGCCGTAAAAATTGCCCAGCCATTTTTGGAAGATTCGCCCTTTATTATGTATCTGGGTGACAACTTAATTCAAAGTGATTTAAATCTGTTTCTGGATAGGTTTAAAAATCAGCAAACAGATGCTTTAATTTTGTTGCGACAAGTTCCTAATCCCACAGCTTTTGGTGTGGCGGAAGTTGATGCAAATGGGCGAGTTTTGCGCTTAGTAGAAAAACCAAAAGTTCCGCCCTCTAATTTAGCATTGGTGGGAATCTACTTTTTTTCTAACACAATTCATGATGCGATCGCTTGCATCCAACCCTCCCCCCGGGGCGAATTAGAAATTACCGATGCCATTCAATACTTAATTACCCAACAGAAAAAAGTCGAAGCTTGTCAACTAGAAGGTTGGTGGTTAGATACCGGGAAAAAAGACGATTTACTCGAAGCAAACCGGATTATTCTGGATACAACTTGCTTAACACAATCTGTTTTGGGTGAAGTAGATGAAAAAAGTCAAGTAATCGGTAGAGTTCAAATTGGTACTGGTACTAAGTTAATTAATTGTACCGTTCGTGGGCCTGTAGTCATTGGTAACGATTGTCATTTAGAAAATTGTTTTGTTGGCCCTTACAGCAGCATTGGCAATAATGTTAAATTAATCGATGTAGAAATCGATCACAGTGTAATTTTACAGGGTGCTAAAGTAGTAGAAATTCATCAACGAATTGTTGACAGTGTAATTGGACAGCGAGTGCAATTAATTTCTGCACCACAGCGTCCAAAAGCCTTAAGATTTATGATCGGTGATGATAGTCAAATTGAATTAACGTGATTTATCTTTTGGCAATTAACTATTATTCCAGCGAGTTAATTGCCAAATTAATTAACTCAATTTCTCCTAACCAAGTTGTTGAATTCCAAATTATTATTGTCAACAATTCTCCAAATGATCAACCAATTCAGCATTTAAAAACTGACAAGGTTGTAATTCTGGAATCAGGAGAAAACCTCGGTTTTGGGAAAGCGTGTAACGTAGGATTAAACTGGATTTATCAGCAAAATCAACAAGCAATTGTTTGGCTGATAAATCCCGATGCTTACTTATTACCCCAAGCATTAGAAAAAATTCCAGCACTTTTCCAAAACCATCCCGAACTCTCTATTTTGGGTACAATTATTTACACCACAACTGGCGAAATTTGGTTTGCTGGCGGTGAATTTATTCCCAACAATGGCGCAATTATTCCTAAAACAATTGATAATCAAAATTCCAAAATTCCGTATTTAAAAACCGATTGGGTTAGCGGTTGTAGTTTATTAATCAATCTCCAAAAATTTCCAATTTGTCCGCAATTTGATCCTGAATACTTTCTCTATTACGAAGACTTTGATTTTTGCCAACGCTATGCTAAACAAGGACATTTAATTGCCATTACTAATCAAATTGGCGTAGTTCACCAACCATCAACGATTACAGGTAAAAATGCCTTTTTAAAATTTAAACATAGTACTTACAGCTATTTGTTGACTCTCGAAAGATATGCAAGTAAAACTGTCCTATTATTCAGATTCATCCGTTTGCTTTTAAATGCGATATACTTAATTCCACTCAAACCAAAAGTCGCCTTGGGAAAATTTGCTGGAATATCGCTTTATTTAAGGAGAGTGTTTTAACTTGGCAAACGAACTACTAATAAACTTAGCATTTTTAATGAGTAAACCAACGGGGATTAGTACCTACGCCTTTAATCTTTTTCCCCATTTAAAACCCTTCAATCCAACTTTATTATCTAGCAAAAATATCCCAGATTTTAACTGTTACCCAGTACCGTCGAACTTAACACCTGAACAAGGAACCAAAGGTAACTTTTCCCGCATTTTATGGACTCAATTGCAATTACCAAAACTTTATCAAAAACTGCAAACTAAACTGTTATTTTCGCCTTTACCAGAAGCACCAATTTATGCTGATTGTCGATATGTTTTGACAGTTCATGACTTAATTCCCTTGCGATTTCCTAGACGATTTTCGCCTTTAACTAATTACAGCCGTTATCTTTTACCTTTGGTATTAAAACAAGCAGAACATATTATTTGTGATTCGGTTTCAACTGCTAACGATGTAATGAAGTTTTACCGTATTCCAGAACGGAAAGTTACACCTATTTTATTAGCTTATAATGAAACGCACTTTCGATTTTTAGATTTGCCAAAACGCAATTACTTTTTGTATATTGGTAGACATGACCCTTATAAAAATATTGGTCGATTAATTACGGCTTTTGCTAATTTACCTAATAGAAGTGACTATGAATTGTGGATAGCTGGTTCTTTTGATGAACGCTTTACTCCCACATTGAAAGCAGCAGTAGCACATTTAGGAATAAGTAACCAAGTAAAATTTTTAGAATACGTTTCTTATAGTGAATTACCGACAATAATTAATCAAGCAATTGCCTTAGTTTTTCCTAGTCTTTGGGAAGGTTTTGGACTTCCGGTATTAGAAGCAATGGCTTGTGGAACTCCAGTAATTACTTCCAATGTTTCCTCTTTACCAGAAGCAGCGGGGGATGCGGCGATTTTAGTTAATCCTGATAATGTGGGAAAAATTACGGAAGCAATGCAAAGTTTGGCGAATGATGAACGTTTGCGGATGCGTTTGCGGGAAGCTGGTTTTGGGAGATGCAAATTATTTAGTTGGGAGAAAACAGGAGAAGCTACAGCAGAGGTGTTACGAAGATTTGTTTAAATACAATTTTCAAAAAAAGGGTGATAGAATAAATATAAGCGATCGCACCAAACATTCCCCACACACCCACCAAGGAATCAATTCCTTGGCTAATAGCGAAAGTCCGTTAAAACGGACTGAAAAATTAATATTTAGTCAACTTGTAGGGGCGGGTTTAGTAGATATCCTTTGTTAACGACAAATAACCTCACAACAAAACCCGCCCTGACTTTCGGATATGCCAGAAACCCGGTTTTTCCAAAAAACCGGGTTTCTTAACCCAATAAATCGCTACAATCAAAAAAATTCGCAACCCTTGAGTGCAGCAGATGTTCGGGAAAATCTGGCGCTGGCTGAAAAAATTGTGGCAACAGCTATTTACAAAACCACCCCAACCTTCACCCCCCCAAAAGCGGCAACTCCGCAGCGATGCAGAACAGGAAAGATTGTTTTTGCAACTGCTGGATATGGTGGCAGAAGGCGAGAGTCGGGGGAATATTAAAGGTTTTTTGATTGGCAACCGCGTTGATG
>JBAVZX010000151.1:0-2564 GCA_049589015.1 Phormidium sp.
GGTCAAAGTTTTATAGTTTATTTGATTCTTTACCGGGAGAACGGCAAATTATTGTGTTAAATATCGATTCGGCGCAAACTTCTTGCGGTTACGGTGTGCCAATTTTTGAGTTTAAGGAGGAAAGGGAAACTCTTAGGGAATGGGCGAATAAAAAGGGCGAACAAGGAATTTTTGACTATTGGCGGGAGAAGAATCAAACTAGCATTGATGGATTACCAACTAGAATTTTAGAGAATCATTAAGGATCGGCATTTACCAATGGAAAAAACTGTAAAATTAGCTGGATTAGGAATTGCTTTCGCTTTTACTTCATTTAACGCTATTGCCGAGATTACTGTGGCACAACAATCACTGGTTATTTCGTTTCCTTCGCGGGCTGAATATCAAACTACTTCGGATAGAATGTTCTTTTTAGGTTCTGCACCTCCTGACGGAAATGTGTTAGTAAATGGGCAACCTATTCAAAGAAGTCCGGCGGGACATTTTGCGCCAAGATTCTCCTTAAATATGGGGGAAAATATCTTTATCTTCCGTTATCAAAATCAAGAAAAGCAGATTAAAGTTAATCGGATTTCTCGACAAGCAACTTTACCAAATGGTTTAGGTTTTGCGGAAGGTTCTTTGTCACCTGCTGTAAATATTGCTAGATTACCGGGGGAGTTGATTTGTTTTAGTGCGATCGCACCCACAAACGCCACAGTTTCAGTTAAACTAGGTAATCAAAACATCCCCTTATATCCTCAAGGCAAGAATGTAGAATTACCTTCTAATTTAGCAGTTTTAGCCGATCAAAATCAACCGATCCCCCCAACCCCCCTTGATAAGGGGGGCTTAAAAGTAATTGGAAAATATGAAGGTTGCGCCGTAGCTTCGGAAGCGGGAGAATTAGGTTTTCCTGAATTTCAATTAACCGCCAATGGAAATACTGTATCTCAAGTTAGTCAAGGTAGAATTTCTATCTTAACTCCCGCAAATTTAGAGATAGCTGAAGTGATTGTAGATGCTGGAGTTGCCCGTACTGGGCCAAGTACAGATCACTCGCGTTTAACACCTTTACCAAAAGGCACATTAGCAACAATAACTGGGCGAGAAGGTGATTGGGTAAGATTAGATTATGGTGGTTGGATTAAAGCCGAAGAAGTGCGAATTTCCAGAGTAAGTGTACCACCAAAATCGATTATTCGCAGCGTGAGTGCGCGACAAATTCCTGGTGCAACTCAGGTGATATTTCCCTTACAAGTTCCTGTACCTGTGAGTGTACAACAAGGCGATCGCACTTTCACCTTAACACTTTACAACACCACCGCCCAAACTGATATTATCCGCCTCGATGATAACCCGTTAATTTCCCGTTTAGATTGGCAACAAGTCGCGCCGAATCAAGTGCAGTATACCTTTAATTTGAAGTCAGGACAACAATGGGGTTATCAACTAAAATATGAAGGAACAAGTTTAGTTTTAACCTTAAGACATTCCCCGCAAACTTCCTCACAAACTGGTAAACCTTTAGCGGGTATTACTATTTTATTAGATCCCGGACATGGAGGCACAGAATCAGGGGCAGCGGGGCCAAATGGTTATTTAGAAAAAAATGTTAATTTGAGTGTATCTCGGTTATTGCGAGATCAATTAGTTGCTAGGGGTGCAACAGTTTATATGACGAGAGAAGATGATTCAACTTTATCTTTAGCAGAACGGATGGCGATGATCGATCGCGTACAACCTGCGATCGCACTTTCAGTACATTATAATTCCCTACCCGACTATGGCGACGCATTTAATACTAGCGGTGTCGGAACTTTTTGGTATCACCCCCAAGCCCATAGTTTAGCAGTATTTCTGCAAAAATATATGGTACAAAAATTAAACCGACCTTCCTACGGAGTCTTTTGGAATAACCTTGCATTAACTCGCCCCCATTCCGCCCCTTCAGTATTGTTAGAATTAGGTTTTATGAGCAACCCTTTTGAATTTGAATGGGTAACAAATCCTCAAGAACAAAGTAAATTAGCTGCAACATTAGCAGATGGAATTACTGAATGGTTTAAGCAGTAATTAGGGACTAGAGATTAGGTACTGGACACAGGGAAAAAAGTTTTAAATTCATCTGTGTTCATCTGTGTTTATCTGTGGACATCTGTGGTAAAAAACAATATTTCCTACTTTGCCAAAAATCTAATGATTAAAAAATGGAGAATCCTTAAGTCGAAACTCGTTTTTAATAACAAATGGGTAACAATTCGGCAAGATGAAGTAGAATTGCCGAAAGGGGAAATCATTGATGATTTTTTCGTTTTTGTTCGTCCAGATATTGTCTTAGTTTTCCCCGTTACTGAAAATCAAGAAATTGTATTTGTGCGCCAGTATCGACACGCCACTGGGGAAATTTTATTAGAACTTCCCGCAGGAAGACTAGACTCAGAAATAGAAGATGCGGAAGTTGCGGCGCGAAGAGAATTAGAAGAAGAAACAGGTTATATTGCAAAGGAGTTGATTAAATTAGGAACATTGTATGATAATCCAATTAAAGACACAAATAAAATTCACTTGTTTTTGGCAAAAAA
>JBAVZX010000152.1:0-5102 GCA_049589015.1 Phormidium sp.
AAACATTCCGCATTTGCTATGATCGTTTATCTCGCCTAAAAAAGTACGGTTATTCCACAAGCCGAAACCTTTTCAGGGCAAGGATATTAAGGCATCCTTATATATAGAGCAGTAGAGAGAATGCCTAAATAAATTGAAGAGGCATAAAACAATGATTATCTTCACAGCGAAATTTTTGAGCAGATTTGGGGAATATTAAACGTAAGGATGAACCATTAATCCCCGATCGCCGTCTAAACTTACAACAAAGCTAGGCTAGAGCGATTCTATAACGAGTTCAAGTTGAAAAAATTTATAACCAAGAGTCTACAGGAGCAGGTTTGATGATGTATTTCTTGTTCCAGCCAATTTAGTATCTAAACCCATTCCACAAAATCCAGGAGTTGAGGCACCAAGTAAACCCCTAATAAACAGCTTACCTCTTTGTTTGCCAAATGATCGGAGAGAATACCTGGGTAAAAGCTAAAAATTAAAAAATTAGTTATCCCAGATCACCTGATTCTAATTCTCTGGTATTGAGAAAAAAGACAGTACCCTTACATCTATGGCAAGATGCAGATTTTTCACCCATCAGACTAAGCTTTTGTTTAGCAAGTTTCCTGGTTTCGCTTCCGCTCCATCCCAGCTACCAGTTCATTGTTTGTCTAAGAGAGTTCATTAAGCACCCATGCCCACTGTAAAGACCGAAAAAACAACCAATGCCAGCCCCAAATTCACTGCCGATATGGTTCGTACCTATCTGCGGGAAATTGGACGAGTACCTTTGCTCACCCGTGAACAAGAAATCGTCTATGGTAAGCAAGTACAACAAATGATGACCCTGCTGGAAGCGAAGGAAGCCTTGGCGACCAGTTTGAAACGGGAACCTTCTCGCCAGGAATGGGCAGATGATGTCCAGATGAGTGAGACAGAGGTTTCTGATGCGATTCGGCGGGGACAGAGAGCCAAGCAAAAGATGATTGAAGCTAACTTGCGCTTGGTCGTTGCGATCGCCAAAAAATACCAAAAGCGAAACTTAGAATTTTTGGATTTGATCCAAGAAGGTACTTTAGGTTTAGAAAGAGGTGTGGAAAAGTTTGACCCAATGCGGGGTTACAAGTTTTCTACCTACGCTTATTGGTGGATTAGACAGGCGATTACTCGTGCGATCGCCCAACAAGGACGCGCCATTCGTCTTCCCATCCACATCACCGAAAAACTGAACAAGATCAAGAAAGTCCAACGGGAACTTTCCCAACAACTTGGTCGCAGCGCCACTCCCGCAGAAATTGCCAAGTCTCTGGAACTCGACACCAGTCAGATCCGCGAATACTTGACGATCGCACGTCAGCCAATTTCTTTAGATGTGCGCGTTGGCGATAACCAAGATACTGAACTTTCCGATCTGTTGGAAGATGATGGCCCATCTCCAGAAAATTTCATCACCCAAGAGTCTCTCCGTCAAGACCTCGACGACCTCTTGGCAGAACTGACACCCCAACAACGGCAAGTTTTAAGCCTGCGTTTTGGTTTAGCTGATGGAAATGCTCTCTCTTTGGCGAAAGTAGGTGAACAACTCAACCTTAGCCGGGAAAGAGTCCGCCAACTAGAACGCCAAGCTTTAGATCACCTGCGCCGTCACCGTGCTAACGTCCGCGAATATCTCGCCAGTTAAGCAAAAACCTTAGTTAGCTTAGTTTCAAAAATAAGAATTAAAGGACAGGTAGTGTATTGCTACCTGTCCTTTAATTTTCATGACTAATACATGCAAAAGGGGTAGTGACTGAAGTGATCCAAGTCAATCATCTTACTAATCTAGATCTCCAATTAGCTTGAGTTGAGTCACTGGTTTTCCGGTCTTGCATCAAACAAAAAGCTGACTATTATCACCAAGAGTATGGATTTTCCTCACTAAATTATCCCGGCGATCGCCGCATTATTAAAACTGTAAGCAAGAGAGAAAAGCAAAACAAAAGTTAGAAATCAGCCAATTACTCAAATAATTTCTTGCGGTGATACCTGTCTGACTATTTCATAAAGTTTTGTAACGAAGATCAGAAATTGTTTACATCCTCAGTGAATCCCTATATTGGAGATGCCATGCTGCTATTTACTTAGGTAATTAATAGTAGTTAGCTAAAAATCTTCCACTGGGATATGAATAATCAACCAGTAGAGTGAAGTGTAAGGCTTGTATTTTCCCTTAAATTGGAAATAGCAGGATTTACGCAGATTGATTCTCCAAAAGCTACCTTTAATAGGCGCTCTGTCAGTCCCATAATGGCGAATTCACAAGCAAATTAAGTTCATCAGGGGCAAAAACCATGATTAAACATACTATTCATACTTCTTTACAATTAGGTAAAAAATTCAAGGCTGTAGAAATTTCCCTGGCGACCTTAATGCTGATCGCAGGCTTTAGCACTGCTGAAGTTAATGCTATGCCAAAAAAGGATACACCAACAACGACGAGAACGCAAGTAGGCCAAACTAGAACTAGCACTGCTGCGTCAGCTAACCTGAATAATGGCGTATATCTCTATGGTCAGTCTGCGAAGCCAGAAGAAATTGGGAAAGAGTATGTTGTCTTCGAGGTACGCAATGGTCGGGTGATTGGTGCAGTTTATATGCCTCGTTCCGAGTTTAACTGTTTTCATGGCACCGTTCAGGCGCAACGCTTAAATGTGACAATGGTTGATCCGATGGTAGAAACTGCTGACTCAACTCCTCCAGAAAAACAACCAGCTACTATGGTAGCTGCTGTAGGTAACTATCAAGGAATTGACCAAGTTTCTGTTCCCTACTCTGTCACACTACAAAATTATCGCCAAATTGCTAACGTTAGTGATAACGATAAACGCATTTTAGGGATGTGTAAGGCTGAGTATCAGGAACAGGTTTGGGGCAGATAAAACGACTCAATTTAGCTGAATTTAAAATTCAATTCCTGGTTGGGCTTTGACTCCTTTTTCCCGAAAGGGATGCTTAATTAGTGTCATTTCGGTGACTAAATCAGCTTGGTCAATTAGTGCTGATGGTGCGCCTCTTCCAGTGAGAATAACATGAGAATCTTCAGGTTTTTCTGTTAATCCAGCTAGAATGTTTTCTACTTTTAAATAACCCAATTTTAGAGCGACATTTATTTCATCAAGTAAGATTAATTTAAATTCGGAGTTACGGATAAAAGTTAAGGCTTTTTCCCAGGCTTCTTCAGCTTTTTGCATATCCCGTTCGCGGTCTTGAGTCTCCCAGGTAAAACCTTCGCCCATTGCATGAAATTCTAGCAGATCGGGCCAGTGACTCAAGGCTGCTTTTTCTGCGGGTTCCCAAGCGCCTTTTATAAATTGTACGATCGCAACTCGATAACCGTGTCCGAGCGATCGCATTACCATCCCTAAAGCCGCAGTGGTTTTTCCTTTACCATTGCCAGTATGAACGATAATTAATCCTTTTTCGAGGTGGCGTTGGGCGAGGCGTTGTTCTTGAACTTCTTTGCGCCTTTCCATTTTGCGCTTGTATTGTTCTTCGCTTAAGGATGGTGAGGTTGCTTCTTCATTTAAGCGTTCAGCTGTTAAGTCTGGTGCGTTGTTTAGTTCCATTCGGTTTGTTTGTTGGATAATATTTCAGATTGTATAGCAGTATTATTTGTTTGGCGCGAGAGGTTTTTTTATTGAACCGCGAAGGCGCGAAGGACGCGAAGGAAAGAAAGAAGGTTATCTTCAGGTTATGAGGGAATTGGAGAAAATATGGGTAGCATTAGTATTGGCTTAGTATTTATTGTTTAGGAGTGTCAAAATGTCGCAAAAGCGTGGTCGGAAAATTGCACCTGCGCCTATTCCGAAGGATGTTAGTGTAGTCGATCTGATCAATAATTATTTTACTGCTTATAACTCGGCTCGGTTGCGGGAAATTTGTCAATTACTCAGCAAGGAGGTTTTGCTTGAGGGGGTAACTGTGGGGGTTAGTCTGTCTGGGGCGATGACTCCTGCGGGTATGGGGGTGGCGGCTTTGTCACCTTTAATTCGTCATGGTTTTATTGATTGGATGATTAGTACTGGGGCGAATCTTTATCACGATATCCACTTTGGTTTGGGTTTTGATTTGTATTCTAGTAGTCCGTTTTTAGATGATGTGAAGTTGCGCGAGGAAGGGACAATTCGCATCTATGATATTACTTTTGGCTACGATGTTTTGTTGGAAACTGATGCTTTTATACGCAAGGTTTTGCAAGCTGAACCTTTTCAAAAGCGGATGGGAACGGCTGAGTTTCACTATCTTTTGGGTAAGTATGTGCGGGAAGTGGAAAAGCAAGTTGGTGTGGAACATTCTTGTTTGTTAGCTACTGCTTATGAGTGTGGGGTTCCGATCTATACTTCTTCGCCTGGGGATAGTTCTATTGGGATGAATGTGGCGGCGATGTCTTTGGAAGGTTCTCAGTTGGTGATCGATCCATCAATTGATGTGAATGAGACTTGTGCGATCGCCTATTGTGCCCGTGAATTTGGTAATTCTAAAACTGAAGGTAAAAGCGCTGCGATAATTATTGGTGGTGGTAGTCCGAAGAATTTCTTGTTACAAACTCAACCCCAATTACATGAGGTTTTAGGTTTAGAAGAACGGGGTCATGATTTCTTTGTGCAAATTACTGATGCACGTCCAGATACAGGTGGTTTGTCTGGCGCAACTCCGGCTGAAGCTGTGAGTTGGGGAAAGGTCGATCCTGAAGAATTACCCGATACAATTGTTTGTTATACCGATAGTACGATCGCAGTTCCTTTGATCTCCGCTTACGTAATTAATCAATGCGAACCTCGACCTTTAAAACGATTGTACGATCGACGCGGTGAAATGATGGAAAAACTGATTACTGATTACAAAAAAGTCAAAACCAACTCACCGGAAGAAGTCCCTTCAACTATGGCTACTCCAACTCCTGAAGCAGAACCAGCGACTTATCCTACTGGCAGATTAATGCCTTAATAGTTGATTATTAACCTACTGGAGTTTAGACTATCGCACCTGCGGTGCGATGTCTAAACTTTAAAATGGGAAAGAAAAACAGACTTCTCTTGTAGCGAATAGAGGAAAATAAAAAGTGGCTAAAAAATGGAGTACAAATGTAT
>JBAVZX010000153.1:0-1839 GCA_049589015.1 Phormidium sp.
AGCTGGCATTATCCAAGATTCAGTATCAGTTGGATCTTTTCCTGGTGGTAATGCCATGAAATAGAATGTCAAAGGTTGATCTTCAGGATAGGAAAGTTTGAAAGTCCGATCTCTCTTATATTCTGGATCGTTCTCCGGCAAACTTTTCTTATGCTCCAGATTCTCATCAATTAAAAAAGCATCTACATTTTGGTAGCTTTCTCTCTCCAAATGAGCATTTAAATCTTTAGTAATAAAATGATTACGAATGCTGGTATCAAAGCGAGTTTGGGCAATACCATTATAAGCTTTTTGGAGAAACTTGTTAGTTTCTGGAGTGAAATAATAAGTTGGGTAAAAATAAAGATAGCGATATTTTCCATCTTCAAATCTCTTACCAACTGCTTGTGTTTGATTCATCAAAATTTGCCGCAGCATCATTTCCACACCTGCAATACTAGAAATGTTCCGCTTGGCATTAGACCCACCTAACATTTGTTTGTTAGTGTAAACTTGCGGTGTGAATAAAACAGCGGATTCCATCTGTTCTGTGACAGTGTAAGGAGAGTGAGAGATTGAGCAAATTAACTGCCTACCTCTACCTGATTTTTTAGCCGCATTGTAATTATCTAATTCCTGCAAAAATACATCTAAACTATCAGTAACAGAATCAGTTTTTTGAGTTGGTAACATTACAACTCGTTCTACCCAAAGCCGTAAATCATCCCAACCATCTGCTAGCTTATACTGTGCAACAATTGGTTCAATTAAATCAGCAATATAAGCAATTACTTGTTCGCAGTTTTCTCGGACGTTTTCAATTCCAGGGTGACGTTCTAAATATTTTGCTGCTAGGTAATACCATTCATAAGGAACGCCACCAGTATTGCCTTTTAAACCATTGTCTTTAAGGCTTTCATTGATTCTTTGAATCTCTCGAATTTGGGGCAAGTATTCTGATAATTTCCAAAACTCAGCAACTTTGTGAGTTAAATCAAAGTTAGGAACTTCGGGTAATTTTTTATCCTGCTTCCTTACATTTAAAATCTTATCAAGCTTTTCACCCCAAATTTTACGGCTTACTAAATCTCCAAATTCGGCAATTTGATCAATGCGGATATCATCTGCAAATTTGAAATCATAGTCAGCTGATAATACTCCTTGTTGCTGAAATTTAACTAGGTTATCGCTGCGACTTTTAGCAACGGAATTTTTGTTAGCAGATAAGATGCGAAGTGTTGCATCTAAAGCTATTTGCATTAATTGGCGATCGCTACAAAACAGATTATAATATTCGGCATATTTCATACCTTTACCATCTCGACCAAAACCTGTTTGCCGCAAGCGTAATTGTCCTGTACAAAGCTCTTTTATTTTGGCAACTACTTGGTTGGGTAAATTAGTAGTATCAATGGGAGGAGCATCTTTTTTGGCTAGATAAATTACACCTGTAGGCAAGTAGAGTAATGGTTCGTAATAGATACAATCCTCTGTATTGAGATTAGTATGAGCTTCCATCAAAGTGTTATTAACTACATTGGTTAAAACACCTCTATTTTCAGCAATGCTGTGATAAGTGAATCGCAATGCACCATCGCTGAGATTGTGAATTAATTCGTTTAATCTGGAGTTTTCTGCATCTTGAGGATGTTTGATAATAGAAGCTAGAGAATCAGCTAAACAAGTTAAGTCACAAAGACTGCGAAGAATGCGATCTTTAAGAATTGGATTTAAACCAAATTCGGAAAAGTTCCAGTTAGTATCCCAGCGCCGTTGTGCGTTATATGCCATGCAAAGCAAATCGTCTATGTAATCTCGATAAGCTTCTGGATTGTTAGGATTGATAAAATAGTTTAGTCC
>JBAVZX010000154.1:0-5693 GCA_049589015.1 Phormidium sp.
GTTTCTGGTTTGACATCTCGCAACATAAGTGAATCTACGGCTGCTTGGGGACTTACTTCGGCTTTGAGTAAGCGATCGACTTGAGCGGAAATAGGTAGAGAAATTCCCTGTTGATTAGCTAAATGAACTAGCACTTGAGAGGTGTTTACTCCTTCAGCGGTTCCTTCCAAGTTCGTTAATATTTCTGTGAGGGTTTTCCCGATCGCTAATCCATAACCAACTTGATAGTTCCGACTTAGAGGGCTGTTGCAAGTGGCGAGGAGGTCGCCTAACCCTGATAAACCATAGAATGTATCACTTTTTGCTCCCCAATGATTGCCAATGCGGATGATTTCTGCGAGTCCGCGAGTTACTAGTGCAGCTTTGGCATTAGTTCCTAATTGCAAACCATCACAAGTACCAGCTGCGATCGCCATCACATTTTTCAGCGTCCCACCTAACTCTACACCCAAGGGATCATCATTAGTATAAACGCGAAACCGACTAGAATTAAACAGTATTTGTACTTGTTTAGCTGCTGACAAGTCATTACTGCCAACTACGGTGGCAGCAGGTAGTCCAGCTTGAATTTCTTTAGATAAATTTGGCCCAGCTAGAACTACTACGGAATTTGCCGGAAATGCCGCTTGCCAAATTTGCGAAGGAGTACAGGTAGTCGAAGGGTCTAAACCTTTGGTGGCAGTAACAAAAATTACTTTACTCATCTGTAAAGACCGTAATTGTTCTACTACAGGTCTGACACCCTTCATGGAAACAGCAGAAACTACAATGTCTGTATCTACTAAAACATCCGCGAGAGTTGACGAACTTTGGCGCGACCATAAACGCACTTGATGACCATTCGCTTCTGCCAAAAAAGCTAAAGTCGTACCCCAAGCACCAGCACCAATAACTGTTATCTTTGTTTCCATCTAGAAAAGTTTTGAGTTTTGAGTTTTGAGTTGGGGAGAAAGTTCTGAGTTTTAAGTTATCTCCTCTGCCCCTCTGCCCCTCTGCTCCTCTGCCCCTCTGTCCCTCTGCCCCCTACCGAGGGTATCTTTCCATTAAAGCTCGAACTTGTTCTGCGTGGTAAGAGCTACGAGTTAAGGGAGAAGCTACAACTTGTAAAAATCCAATGCTTTCACCAAATTTTTGCCAAGCGGCGAACTGTTCGGGGGTGACAAAACCTGCTACTTGGAGATGTTTTTGGCTGGGTTGTAGGTATTGACCTATGGTGAGGATATCGCAATCTACTGTTCGGAGGTCTTGCATAACTTGGCGCACTTCGTCGTCAGTTTCTCCCAGTCCTACCATGATGCCAGATTTGGTGTAAACTTTGGGGGCTAGTTGGCGCGATCGCTTCAGCAAGTCCAGCGTCCTCTGATATTCCCCTTGCGGACGTACCCGACGATACAAACGGGGTACTGTTTCGGTATTGTGATTCAAAACTTCTGGTGCAGCTTGTAAAATTCCTGCTAATGCTGCCCAATTTCCACACAAATCAGGAATTAACACTTCAATAGTTGTACCCGGAGAAATGGCGCGGATTTCTGAAATACAACGAATAAACTGAGATGCGCCGCCATCAGGTAAATCATCCCGGTTAACTGAGGTAATTACTAGATGATTTAAATTTAACCGTCGCACTGCTTTTGCCAATCTTTCTGGTTCTGTGGGGTCGAGGGGTTTTGGCTTTTTCTCAAAATCAATGTCACAGTAAGGACAGGCTCTTGTACAGGCTGGCCCCATAATTAAAAATGTGGCTGTGCCATTGTGAAAACATTCGCCAATATTCGGACAAGATGCTTCTTCACAAACGGTATTTAGGGATAAATCCCGTAAAATTTCCTTAACGCTGCCAACACGCTCCCACTGAGGCGCTTTCACTCGCAACCATTCTGGCTTAACTACCACAATTGCCTCTTACTGTTGATCTCTTTAATTCAGGATTGATCATAGCAGAAGGCAGGGGGGCAGGGGAGCAGGGGGGAATTCAAGTCGAAAATTTGCCAGTCACCTATTTGTGATATAATAGAAAAACTGATTTCTTAAATCCGGGATGTAGCGCAGCTTGGTAGCGCACCTCGTTCGGGACGAGGGGGCCGCAGGTTCAAATCCTGTCATCCCGATCATTTTAATATCTATATATTTCGATGTCTGATTTGTTGAAGTTTATGGTGATGGAGTAGTTACTATACAGGTACATATCTACCAACCATGTTTTGCCAAAATTGTTAGGAATTCATCAACTACTTTTTTAGTAAAATATATCGCTCTCACCGTCAGACAAAACTCTGGATTAATTGAGATTTTAGGTCATTTAGCTAGCGAAGTATTTTACTATTGGTTCACACCTTAATGCTAGAGGCAGTGCATCTGGCAGAACGTCTCCGATGTTTGATTGAAGGACTCTTCCATACTGATAACCAAAATATTCTAGCCAGCGTCGAAACAGATACCATCCAAAAATTGCTATAAGCTAGGACAATCAGAATGTGTTTCTGCTGAGATGGCAGATTAGGATTGAACTAGCTTAAAGTCATTTACGTTATGACTGATGTTAGCTGTCCTTTCTAACCCAAAGTTAGTTTATGATGCCCTCACGTCTGATTTTCGTTTTGTTCTCCTGCACTTCTTGCTTCAGCTTTGTTTCTGGCGCTACGGCAGCGTCAGCAGTACCCCGATTTCCCTTAGAAACTGTCCAAGTTCAGAATAATGCGCCGAATCCTGGGGGAAACTCGGTTCCTATTGAGTTATTGCAGAATCTTGGGGAAACTAAGCCTACTCCTAAACCTAAACCGAAAACTAATTCTGCCAAATCTGCCAAAAAATCGAAGTGGCCTTTGTTTTGGATGGGTGCTGGGGTATTTTTGGTGATTATGGCGGGAGGACTGCTTTACATACTCAAACATTGGGAAGTTCCTCCTGAAGTTTCGGAGACAGAAGATTCTGAGTCTGAAGCTGAGGAAAGTCAGCAGGAGATGATGATAGAGATTGTAGAAAATGAGGAAGTTGCTGTTTATGAAGCTGCTAATTCTGTGATTGAGGTTCGTGAAATAAAACCAACGGAAGCAGATAAAAATGGTCACGCTAATCATATATTGACTGCTGGGGAAGATGAACCTAGATCGGAACCTAAATCAGTTGTGATAGATAGTAATTTAGAGGTGCAAGAAACTACTCGCTTACCGAAAATTAATATTGTTGATGAACTCATTAAAGATTTACAAAATCCAGATCCGACGAAGCGACGTAAGGCGATTTGGGAGTTGGCGCAAAGGGGGGATTCTAGGGCAATTCAACCTTTGGTTAATTCGTTAATTGATGCTGATTCTAAACAGCGTTGTTTAATTTTAGAGGCTATTTCTCAAATTGGGCATCGGACGTTGAAACCTTTGCATCGGGCTTTGGTGATTTCGTTGCAAGATGAAAATGCGGAGGTGCGGAAAAATGCGATTCGTGATGTGACTCGGATTTATGAGTTAATGGCGCAAATTAGTCAATTGTTGCGTCATGCTATTGATGATCCAGATGCTGAGGTGCAAGAGACGGCTAAGTGGGCTATGACTCAAATGAATCGGATGCGAGGGGTTTCTAGTGTGGATAATTTTCCGTCTTTCACTAATCAAGGAAATTCCTGGGATAAACCACCAAATTAATTATTTTCATATATTTAAATAGGGGTAATTCTAATACAAAATAAGTGAGAAAACCTAATCATTCCAACCTAGTGCTTTGCTAATCTGTTCAGCTAATTTTAAGGGACGGAAAGGTTTAGCAAAAATAGCGGCTACTGGCATATTAGCAAAAATGTCTTGATAACCATTTTGGGCTTTGGCAGTGACTAAAATAACCGGAATTAGTTGAGTGGTTGGATTAGCTTTTAACTGTTGGAGTGTAGTTCTGCCATCCATGTCTGGCATCATCATATCTAATAAAATCACATCTGGTTGTTGGTCGGCGGCAATTTCTAAAGCTTCTTTTCCCGAACTTGCAGTTACGACACTCCAACCTGCGCCCATTTCTAATCCCATTTGGGCGATCGCACGCACATCTTCTTCGTCATCAACAATCAGGATATATTTGCTCATAAAATTCTCCTCTACTAATTGGGCGTTTATACTTTTGATAGTTGTTAATTTTGGCTCATCTGCTAAGTTAAATCTAAATCGGGAAGAACTAGGGTACAAGTTATATTTGTTTTTTTTATGATTCATTTAGCTAGAAAAGGATTATGATCTATTTAAAATGTGCGATCGAGATAGTTAAATCAACAAAGAGGATATCACTATGCCCGCATCTGAATTTGGTTACTATTTCTTAACTACAGGGGATGATTATTTTGAAATAACTCCTGGTTTGCTTGCAGGTTTACCAATCGGATTAGTTGCCTTAGAGGGTAATGATTTTGTCATAGGTTCCATAGATGGGGAAATTATTAACGGCAATCAAGGCGAAGACTCTATTCAAGGTGGAGGAGGCGCTGATTTAGTACTAGGAGGAAAAGGTAGAGATCAAATTTCAGGAGATTTTGGTAATGACCAAGTAAACGGTAATTTAGGTGAAGATATTGTTTTTGGAGGCACAGGTGACGATACAGTAAGAGGTGGGAAAGATGCAGATTTAGTAAGTGGAGAAGATGGCAATGATATAGTAATTGGAGATTTTGGTACAGATGTGTTGGCAGGAGGAAATGACGCAGATTTGTTTGCTTTACGAACTGATATCGTTTTAGCTGATCCTAACAACTTGGATATTATTTTAGACTTTAATAGGTTTGATGGTGATTACATTGGTGTTACAGGTGGGTTTACAGAAGCAGATTTCACTCTTATACCTCTGGATGTTTCTTTGAGTTCAATCACAACTATTCCGGGTGTTGCCAATATTCCTGGGATAACTCCGACTGCAATTAGACAGACTTTGATTGATTTGACTGGTGTAGATGTTGATCCAAATAATGATGGTACTGTCACTGGTACTTATATTCAATTTAGGAATGGTGTGATTCTCGCTTATGCGGTGAATGTTTCACCATTTGATATTTCTGGATCAATTATTTCTATTGGAGATGTTTAATTTTTCAGTAATCGCACATCTAAAAATTGTGCTAATCCTTCACCATCTTGTTTGATGATTGCATTATGATTCCATTCCTTCTATTAACCAAGCTGTAATAAATTCGTAGTGTGCCATTTTTTCGATCTTTTCACTTACTTATTTCAACTGAATTTGGTACTTTTCGACAGGGTAATAAAATGTGAAATGTACTACCTTTACCTAAAATGCTTTCAGCCCAAATTTTGCCTTCGTGTTGTTCGACAATGTGGCGACAAATCGCTAATCCTAAACCTGTTCCACCTTTTTTACGCGAGTCGGAAGCATCTACTTGTTGGAAACGTTCAAAAATTAGGTGCAATTTATCAGCAGGGATGCCTCGACCTTGATCTTTGACAGTAAATAAAATTAAGTCTGAGGGGAATTTTTCTGATTTTTTTAGTTCGGTATTAATCCAAACATTGCTTCCTGATTCGGAAAATTTAATGGCATTACTAAGTAGGTTGGTGAATGTTTGTAATAAGCGATCGGGATCTGCCCACATTTCTATATTTAAAGGTTGGGCGATTAATTTGATTTGTGCTTGATCTGCTAAGGCTTGCATTGATTCCACTGCTTGATTGAGAATTTTTGCCGCATTACATTTCACCATTTGC
>JBAVZX010000155.1:0-4592 GCA_049589015.1 Phormidium sp.
CCAAAATGCGATCGCATTTAACTTCGGAAAAGCCATATCTCTAGCGCCAATCATTAAAGGCACCAGAAAATTACCAAATCCCCCAATTGCTGCTGGTACAATCCACAGGAAAATCATAAATGTCCCGTGATTGGTTAAAAAAGCATTGTAGAGAGTTGGGTCAATAAAATCTGAATCAGGAGTTAGCAATTCCGCACGCATTGCCATCGCCATCAAACCACCAATTAGGTAAAAGAAAAAAGCCGTTACCAAATATTGAATGCCGATGACTTTGTGATCGATATTGAATGTGAAATAGTCATACCATTTCCAAGCTTTCGGGTGTTCCTTTGCGGAATCACCTGACATACCTGGTGGAGTATTTAAGGGAAGTTGTGCTTGTGCCATAAAGGGTTTTTCGTCTGCTAAAATCAGCCTCTTATAAGAAAATTCTCTGACTAATTGTTTCGTCATTTGTCATTTGTCATTTGTCTTGTATCTTCTACCAATGACTAATGACTAATTACCAATGACCAATTTAGTCAGAGACTTTATTTACTCATGGAGGAAACTATTGCACCTGGATGTAAATGAATTAAAGAATGAGCATCAATTCCCATTTCTTTAGTGTATGGTGCAAGAAACTCAGAAGTTGGTAAATCAGCGGGATTAGCAGCAATAGTTTGACTTGATTCTTGTTGCTGCGCCACCTGATTTTCTGTCACCCAACTCTCAAATTTTTCCGGTGTTTCAACAATCGCTCTTGCTCTCATTGCACCGTGATAACTACCGCACAATTCCGTACAAACGATCGGGAAATCCCCCTCTTTTGTAGCGACAAACCTTAACTGAGTTGGTTGTCCGGGAATCGCATCTTGTTTGAGGCGGAATTGCGGTACCCAAAATGAATGGATCACATCTGTAGCAGTAATGTTAAGTAGCACATCTTTGCCAATAGGAACGTGCAATTCCCCGCTAGTAATACCGCTGTCGGGGTAATTGAAGATCCAGGCATACTGCATCGCCGTGACATCTACCACCAAACTAGCTGCTTTTCCTTCTTCCTCTGGTGTTGCACCAATGCCGTATTTTTTCTCTACAGGTCCCTTAGCTGTTTCAGAAATCATGCCTTCCGAGTCAGCAATCATCGGTGCAGCGATCGCACTTCCCGGCATTGACGATCCACCATGATGATGCGCTATCATCTCGTAACCTGCTGGATCGAATCCGCCCATCGCTCGGTAAACTTCGACACTGTAAATACCTAAGCCAATCACAATTAGCGCCGGAATAGCTGTCCAAAAGATTTCTACAGAAAAGTTACCTTCGATTGGTACACCATCGCCCTCATCGCCTTTGCGGTGTCGAAACTTAATCGCAAAAATTAAAATTGCCCCCTGAACCACAATAAACAACGCTGTAGCAATTGTCACCATGACGTTGAAAAACCCATCTACCAAAGGCGCTTGTTCCGAAGCTTGTTCTGGCAACAAATGATGGTTTTGACCAACCCAAAGGCTAACAAATGCAATGACAACCCCTGCTACTAAGGTTAAGAGTGAAACGGGAATTTGTTTCATAGATGTGATTTTTTTCCTTGATTTCGACGACTCTCACCCTTAAGGTATAGTAATCGCCTGTGTAAATGGAGATTTTTCTACCATTTAGCACTTGTTTCCTACTCTTAATTTAAGCTAAGGGCAATCAGCGATCGCTGTCTCATTCGTAACTATTTCTTAAGGGCAGCAAGCAATCTTACCTAAAATTTGGCACAAACAGGAGAATTGTCGCTCTATTTTTGTGTTTTACTATACCTTCTGACAGAGCGACAATTCCTGAATAAATCACTCCTGATTCAGCTGTCAATTTATTCCCCAAAATGTAGCGAATTTGACATTAATTTAGAAAAACTCAATTCAGATCTAATGGGGTATGAATGTGGCAATTTTTGGGGCAAACTCTGGAACAAGCTTCACAACCAATACAATTTTCAGCATTAGCGACCGTCATTACTTTCCGAAGGCTTTCTTCTTCATCCTCATCTTCAATAAACTCACCATGTTCATTGATTGATTTTAATTCCATAACCCCGCGTCCACAAGCCTTAAAGCATCTGCCACATCCCAAGCAAGTAGCAATTTTAATATCTTGAAGAAATTGTGGAGTCCAAGTTTTACCGCCGAAGGTTGTTGCTGTTAGTACCGCCATGAGTTTTGCTCCTTTTGATCTAGAATAATTATTGCCAGTTTGTTGTTGTTTGTTGTTTCTCTGCTGATAATCTGTTTATATCAGACAGCTATTTTTGTTAGTTTCTCACCTCGACGGATCAAACTTATTAAACTAATTAAGCTGCTACTCAAAGCCTCTAATTTATCTTTGATCGGCACTGACAAATTTCCTTGGGGTGGGGGTGCTAGTATTTTCTGTATGGGGTATGAGTATTTTTTTATAGGGGTTCTAGTATTTAATTACTCAACTAAATTAGCCCAAAGCATTGTAACCAAAGGATCAAGGCATTTCACTCAGAGATTTTTACGTTGAGTTATGAATAATTACCTAATGTATCTTGGGAAAGTTTCTCATTTATTAAACGTAAGTTGTTACACTTCAGCGATAAAGTCCAACAACCTGATGAATGCAGATGATATAGAATTAAGCTTCGGATTTTAATTAAGCATTTTTTGGAACGCAGATGAAAGCAGATAAACGCAGATGAACGCAGATATGTATAAAGATATCTTTGGACTCTTGCAAGATATCTATTTCTTTCTTTGCGTCCTTCGCGTCTTCGCGGTTCAAAAAAACCTCTTATTACCCAAACAACCTTTTTCCGAAAGGGAAATCATGCAGCAATGTATAAAAACAGGGAATAATAAACAACGTTAACAAAGTTGCTAACGATAACCCAGAAAACACTACCACACCCAAAGGTTGCAAAAATTCTGACCCTTCACCTATTCCCAAAGCTAAGGGGAATAAACCCAAAACAGTTGTAATAGTTGTCATTAAAATCGGTCTTAAACGTTGGGGTGCAGCTTTTAAAATGGCGGTGGTCCGATCGAGTTCTTCTTCTACTCGAATTTGATTCGCCAATTCCACCATGATAATCGCATTATTAACAACAATTCCCACCAGTAACACAGCCCCAACTAAAACTGTAGCACCGATCGCAGTTTGTGTAATATAAAGCCCAAAAATTCCCCCCGCTAAAGCTAACGGTACAGTCAGCATAATTACCAACGGATCAATCAGGGAATTGTATTGTACCGCCATTACTACAAATACTAAGAAAGCTGCTAAACCTCCCAAAATTTTTAAGGAATTTTGTAATTGCCTATTGGTTTCAGCGGTGGAACTTGGTATTCTAGAAACACCTTCCGGTAATCTAATACCTGCTAATACAGTATCCACTTCTTTTAAAGCGTCACTTAAACTAGCGCCTTTGGTCAAACTTCCGGCAATAATGTAAACTTGCCTTTGGTTAATGCGTTGAATTTCTCCGGGTGCTTGTCCTTCTTCAATTTTTGCTACATCACCCAAACGAATTAAGGCATTATTGTTCACAAAAAGGGGAATTTGTGCTAATTGAGAAGACCTTTGGATAGACTCTTGCTCCAATTGTACTCGCACATCAACTAAGCGATCGCCCCTTTGTAATTGCGTCGGAGTTGAACCTTCGATCGCAGTTTGAATCGTATCACCAATTGCCTTAGTATTTAATCCTAAACTAGCAACTCTTTCCCAATCTGGACGAATTTGAATTTCCGGTTGGCGATCGTCTGCATCAGGACGAAACTGTGCTGAAGTTACCCGTTCATCCATTGCTGCTAATATCTGTCTTCCGGCGCGTTGCAAACTTCGTTCATCTTGACCTTGCAGAATAATATCAATATCTGCACCTCTAACTGGCGAATTACTTAAGATAATACCCCTGACTTGACCAGGACTTACGCGCAACCGAATTCCAGCTAAATTAAGCTTTTCAAATTCGCGGCTAACTTGTTGCACAAAAGCAGGTACATCTGTTCCTGCTTTCAGAGTGATTGTGCTACTACTCCGGGTTGGGTTAGCATTAACATTGCTCCCAAAAAGTGACCCCCCAGCAGTAGAAAAGGCATACTCTGTTTCTGGTTGTTTGCGGATAATTTCATCCACAATTGACATGACTTTGCGGTTAGTTTCTAAGGTAGTTCCCGGAGGAAATTGGGCAAATAAATTTGCTTGACCAGTACTAATTTTGGGTAAAATTTCCTGGGGAATTTGCCCCACCATCCACCAACTACCACCGCCTAAAATTAGAAAAGCCACGAGAATTATTAACACCCGTACCCGCAATACAAAAGCTAAGGAATTTCGATACAGTCTCGTAGCAGCTACAAATCGTTCATTAAACTTTCGCAAAGGCCAAAAATTACTTAAACCACTTGTCCAAGGAATACCTAACAGTCGGGAACAGATCATTGGCACAACTGTTAAAGCGACAATCAAGGAAGCAGCAACGGAAAAACTAATCGTGAGAATTAACTCACTAAACAGCAGAGAAAAGAACCCACCAATTAACAAGAATGGTAAAACCGAAACTAAGTTAGTAGTTGTAGAAGCAAGTAAAGCTG
>JBAVZX010000156.1:0-5261 GCA_049589015.1 Phormidium sp.
GTTGCAGGATGTTAGTTTTACGCTAAATTCTGGTAAAGTTACCGGAATTATTGGCCCTAATGGTGCAGGAAAGAGTACCCTGTTAAAAGGAATGTTAGGGTTAATTCCGGTTAGTAGTGGTACGACAATTTATCAAAATCAACCTTTGATGGATCAGTTGGCAAAAGTTGCTTATGTACCGCAACGATCGCAAATTGACTGGACTTATCCTGCTACAGTTTGGGATGTAGTAATGATGGGTAGAGTCAGAAAAACGGGATGGTTTCGCCGCTTTTCTAATGTTAGTCGTAAAATCAGTGAAACTGCGTTAGAAAGAGTGGGAATGAGTGCATTTCGCGATCGACCTATTGGACAACTTTCAGGAGGTCAACAACAAAGGGTATTCTTAGCTAGGGCGTTAGCACAAGAAGCAGAAATTCTTTGTTTTGATGAACCCTTTGCTGGCATAGATCAAAAAACTCAAGCGGTAATATTTGAAATTTTCCGAGAACTAGCTAACGAAGGCAAAATTGTCTTAGTTGTTAATCATGATTTAGGTGAGTCTATTACTCATTTTGATGATTTAATCTTATTAAACCAAGGATTAATTGCCGGAGGTTCTAGAGAAAAAGTATTTACCCAAGAAAATCTTTATCGCGCTTATGGTGGACAAGTAATATTTTTTAAAGGGGAAGCAGCTTAAGCATCTAACTGTTAAGTTTTGGATAGTTTTAACCACAGATATCCACAGATGAACACAGATGAACACAGATGTTTTTGAAATCTCTTTGCCTATTACTAAGTATCTTTCTTTCTCTTTCCTTTGCGCCCTTTGCGGTTTAATAATAAATTATTCATGCTGGAAGCCTTAATCGAACCATTGCAATATAGTTTCATGCAACGATCGCTAATTATCGCCATATTAGTTGGCTTAATTTGTGCGGTTGTGGGCAGTTATTTAATGGTACAAAGACTAGCTTTGCTAGGAGATGCTATTAGTCATTCGGTGTTACCAGGATTAGCGATCGCCTTCATGTTAGGTGCTAATATTTTCATTGGTGCTTTTATTGCGGGGGTGATTAGTACGATCGCGATCGCATTTATAAAAACCCGTTCCCCCATCAAAGAAGATGCCGCAATGGGCATAGTATTCTCCGCCTTTTTTGCCCTTGGCATTACCTTAATTACCATCATCCAAAAAAGCAACAAAATCGACCTCAATCACTTCCTATTTGGCAACATCTTAGGAGTCACCTTTGACGAAGTTTGGGACACCGCAATTATTGCCGCCATCATCCTATTTGTGGTAGGATTACTTTACAAAGAACTACTTTTTTACACCTTCGATCCACTAGGCGCACAAGCCGCAGGTTTACCAGTAAATCTGCTAAACTTTGGCTTAATGCTACTCATCGCCTTAACCATAGTTGCCAGCATGAAAGCAGTCGGAGTAATCTTAGTTTTAGCATTATTAATTACTCCCGGAGCCACAGCGTATTTGTTAGTAAAACGTCTCCATAAAATGATGATTTTCGGAGCAGTAATTGGAATTATTTCCAGTATTTCGGGAATGTATCTCAGCTACTTTTATAATTTACCTTCCGGCCCCGCCATTGTCTTAGTCGCATCGGGATTTTTTATCTTAGCATTACTCTTTAGCCCCAGTTACGGCATCTTCACCCAGAAACAGTTAAACTTGGGACAATCATCACTGTGGAGAGAATTAAAACAATTATTTCGTTAAACACCAACTTCCCTAAATCTTCCCTTTCTAACTTGCATAATATCAAAAGTAGGCAATTTCAGCCCGCTCTTTTGCAGAAAGCTGAGAAAGTTCGAGTTTAAGTTTTTCCGCAGTTTCACTCATGCTTTGGAGTATCCTAGTAACTAAGGGTTTAGGAGAAGAAAAATGTTAGCGAGTTACATCGACAAAGCAATGGAATCCGCTACCTACGAGATTATTGAAGAAGATAGAACCTATTGGGGTGAAATTCCAGAACTACAAGGAGTTTGGGCAAATCAGCCAACTCTAGAAAGCTGTCGTCAGGAATTGCGAGAAGCGTTGAGCGATTGGCTTGCCCTTCGTCTTAGATTGGGATTAACCATTCCTGTTATTGCAGAAATTAACCTGAATCTCCTCACTGAACCTCTGACTACCGCTTAAAGATGCCCAAACTAACCCCAATATCTTGGCTCGACCTAGTTCAACGACTACGCCAACTCGGTTTTGAGGGACCATATTCTGGTGGGAAACATCCTCAAATGCGTCGTAATGACCTAACGGTAATTATTCCCAATCCTCATCAGGGCGACATTAGTGTAGGACTCTTGCAACGCATTTTACGTCAAGCAGGAATTACACGCGAAGAATGGTTTGGAGAATAGAGTTTCTTTAGCTTTATCAAGGTTCAAAAATGACAAAAAAGATATTTAATACTCTTATAGCGCACTTCTAAAGGTGAAAAGGTTAAAGGTGGAAATTCACCTTTAACCTTTTCCTCATTTACCTAACTTTTGTTAGAAGTTTAGTTACAAATCCAAAATCATTTTCACCATTGGTTCACCCAAAATACGTTCTGCCCGGAAACCTAATTTCTCACTGATACGTTGCATTGCCATATTATCAGTGAGAATGTCAGCGGTAACTCGACTTAGGTTTTCATCACGGGCTATTTGTAACAGTTGGCGCAAAAATTCCGTACCTAAACCGCGACGTTGATATTGGTCGGCAATTAACATGGAAAATTCTGCTTCATCAGTGCCATGTAATTTGCTTAATCTGCCGATGCCGATGATTTGGGGTTGTCCAGTTTCGGGGTTAGTGTATTCTGCCACTAATGCCATTTGGCGATCGTAATCAATAAAACAAATCCGCGATAATCTTTCGTGAGTCGTTCGCTGACTAAGTTTTACCAAATGTGCATAACGCAGATAAACCGATTCTTCGGAAACCATTTTATGATAATCGACCACCAATGGTTCATCTTCGGGACGGATAGGACGGATAGTAACTGGTGTGCCATCTTTCATTGTCCAAGGTGCAACATATTGGCTGGGATAAGGTCGAATAGCTGGTTTTGGCAGTTTATCTTCGCTAATTTCTCTTTCTTCGTGCAGAACTACGCGAGCGTCAAGGGCAATTAACCTGTCTGGTGAAGCAAGTAGCGGATTAATGTCAATTTCCTTAATCCAAGGTTGTTCGACTACTAGCAAACTGAATTGTACTAATAACTGTTCGAGTTTTGCTAAGTCAACTGGTGGACGACCGCGAACTCCTTTCAGGGCGGTGTAGATTTTGGTTTGTTCCATCATCCGCCTTGCCAAGGTAGAATTCAAAGGCGGTAATGCTAAAGCTCGGTCTTTGAATACTTCTACTAGTTGTCCGCCTGTACCGAACAGTAACACTGGGCCAAATTGGGGGTCTACACTGCTACCAATGATAATTTCGTAACCTTCGAGGTTCAGCATTGGTTGAACCGTTACGCCTAAGAAGTGTTCCGCACCGACTTTTTCGGCTACTGCTGACTGAATACCACGATAGGCGCGTCTTACTGTTTCGGCATCTTTTAGTAATAATCTAACTCCACCCACGTCTGTTTTGTGGGTAATAGTTTCGGAATATAGTTTGAGAACTACTGGATAACCGATTTTTTCTGCGAGGTTAACTGCTTCTGCTTCAGTGGTAGCAATTTCTGTGGGAACTGTGGGAATGTTGTAACTGGCGAGTAGTTGTTTAGATTCGTATTCAGTGAGGATGGTTCTACCAGTTTCTCGGACTGTGTTAATGATGGTTTGGGCTTTGGTGCGTTGGCGTAAGCCTGCTGTAGGCATATCGCATCCCTGTCCCTCACAATTGTCTGGTAATATGGGAGTCTCGTATAAACCCCGCAAATTATAACTGTACCGCCACATTAAGTTAAATACGTGGGCAGCTGTGTCAGGATAGGGAAAAGTATAAATTCGGTTGCGGTTGAGAATTGCTTCCCCTTCTGCGACTTCTTTACCACCCATCCAGCTAGCCAAAATTGGTTTACCTGGTACAGCGGTTGCTTTGAGTTGTTCCACCACATCCTCAGCTGTTTTAGTTGGGTCAGTCATAGCTTGAGGGGTGAGAACAATGAGCATTCCGTCGCTGTTGGGGTCTTTCAGGGCAATTTCTAAAGATTTGCTGTACCGTTCTGGGTCTGCATCTCCTAAAATATCAATTGGGTTGTGGGTACTTGCTGATGCTGGCAAAATTGGTTTGAGTTTCTCTACGGTTTCCGAAGAGAGTTCTGCTAATTGTCCCCCACCTGTAATTAAAGCATCAGTCGCTAGTACTCCTGGCCCTCCAGCGTTGGTGAGAATAGTTAAACGGTTGCCTTTGGGACGTGGTTGTTTGGCTAGCACTTCCGCCATATTAAACAAGTCGTCAATGGTGTTGACTCGCAATACCCCACTGCGACGGAAAGCGGCGTTTAATACTTCATCGCTACCTGTAAGTGAACCAGTGTGAGAGGCGGCGGCTTTAGCGGCGGCTTCAGTTTGTCCGACTTTAATCACAATAATTGGTTTACTTAGGGCAACTTCTCTGGCGGCGGAAAGGAATGACCGAGCATCACCGATCGATTCCATATATATTACTATGCTCTGAGTGTGGGGGTCGTCGCCTAAATAATAAATTAAGTCGCCCCATCCTACATCTAGCATGGAACCAATGGAAACGAAGGCACTAAAACCAACGTTTTCTTGGAAACTCCAATCTAAAATTCCGGTGCAAAGTGCGCCACTTTGACTGATGAAGCCGACGTTTCCCGGTAAAGCCATTTTACTGGCAAAGGTGGCGTTTAATCCTGAAACTGGATTCATTACCCCCAGGCAGTTTGGCCCAATGATTCGCATTCTGCCACGACGGGCTTGTTCGAGTACTTGCCGTTCTAATTCTACTCCCGCAGGGCCAATTTCTTTAAATCCTGCGGAAATCACGATCGCGCCCTTCACTCCCGCATCGACACATTCGCTAATTACTCCTGGTACTGTCACCGCAGGTGTAACTATTACCGCTAAATCTACTTTTTCGGGAACTTCTCCGATGCTGGGATATGCTTTTATTCCCAGTACGCTGGGACGTTTTGGGTTAACCGGAAAAACTGTACCCCCAAAGGGACTACTAATTAAATTCCACAGAATTGTCCGCCCGACACTGCCGACTTTTTCTGTTGCGCCAATTACTGCCACATTTTTTGGGGCAAAAATCGCATCTAATGGTTGATGCTCATATCGCAAGACATCATGGGCTGGGT
>JBAVZX010000157.1:0-4208 GCA_049589015.1 Phormidium sp.
CTACTATTCTAACCTGATGTTAATTCTTCTGGGATTTAGCAGTAAACTTTAACCATTGAGAAATACTTGATGGTAATTCTCTATTCAGTCGTAATGCTAAATTAGGAGTAGAAAGAGATTGAGCATAGATTGAAGTTAAAAAAGGTTGGTAAGTAACAGCTTCTGGGGTAAATTGTTTAATAAAAGCTAGACTAACACCCCGGACTAATTGCCGTAAAGGTTCAACTTCTTCTCCTGTACGTTCTTTCAGCAAAGTAATTTGTTGGGCTAAATTTTCGGGATTTCCTACACTTAAATGGGTTGCGCCTACTGCTGTGATCAAATACTTGTTACCTCCCAGTTGCTTAAAAGGTTGTAATTGATGAGTGATTGCTGGGGTAAAAGCGTCTTCGGTACTAGCTAAAGTTAAGGTAGGAACTCTGACTTTTCTTAACCCTGTTTCGCCAAAAAGCTGTCCGACAACTGGATTCAAAATAATTGCACCAACTAGGCGCGAATCTCCTAAAACTGGAACTTCTGACAACTCACTAGCAGCACATTGTAACCATTCTCCCGGAGATTGTAGCAGTGGAACAACTGATTTACAAGCTTGGCGTAATGCTGGTAAATTTAATTCGGCTCCCGCTAAAGCTAAAGCAGTATAACCACCTAAAGAATGACCAATTACGACAACTTCTTGGGTATTAAATTTGCCTTGTAATTCGTCAGATTTTTGATTTTTTTGCGCTAGTTCATCTAGTAAAAAGCTGACATCTTTTGGGCGATCGATAAACTCTGATGCAGGCATTAGATCCTGCGGTTTATCACTAATTGATGCTTGAGAAACCCAAGTAACATTACTTCTCGGATGTTCTAATGCTGCTACAGTGATTCCCTGGGAAGCTAGATGTCGAGCTAAATAGTTTAAAAATTTGCGATCGGCCCCAAAACCATGCGACATTACTACTAACGGCCCTTGGGTATTTTTGGCATAATATAAATCTACCGGAATAAAGCGATTCCGCTGAGAATCTTTCAAGTATAAAGTTTGCTGTTCAACTGTTTCTGTACCTAATTCAGCTGGGTTTAAATTTGGATTAAATCTGGGACTAGAGACATTTAATTCTGTCTTTAATAATGGGCCAAGGGCTTCACTTTGCCAATAAGAAGGGTTAAACTGTAAAGCAAGACCAAGTAAGGAAGTAGCCTCAATTGTGACATTTTCGCCGGGAATTGCTCGTAATATACTTACTAAACTTAACCCATTTGCTTGTCTAGCGGCTAAAGAAATGGCGATTTGTAAATTTTCGATTTTTGTATCAGGAAAAGCTCGTCCTAAAGTTTTGAGTAGTTGTTCTGACATTGGCGATCGCAACCACTCCTGTAACACTTTATCAGTCATTTGTGGATCGAGTTGCAACCGTTGCGAAAGTAATTCTTGCACTCTGGGAGTAAAAATTACAGACAAGGCTTTGAGATTTTTTGGTAATTCGCCTGTTTTCGCAAAGCGTTCTAAATCTGACACACTAATGGATTGTTGAAAAGGCCCTAATTGTAAAGTTAATCTTTCTACTGCTGTTGCTGGTGCTACTACTCCCAAACTTAACACAAACCCAAGAAACAACTGACTTAGACGTAACAAAGGTAAGTTTTTCATAGCATTGAACTTTATAGGTGTTTGACTAAGTTCAAATTCTAGGATAATCAATACTCAGGTTTTTGTGTGAATTATTCCCGTCCGTTGTACCCACTTCAGTGGGACAAACGCTGAAGCGTTTACAACAAACGTTCGTTGTTCCCACTTCAGTGGGACTAACGCTGAAGCGTTTACAACAAACCGTCTGTTGTTCCCACTTCAGTGGGACAAACGCTGAAGCGTTTACAACGAACTTTGGCAAATTTCTTGTAAGGTGGAGGTAAAATTTGGGTAGGAAATGGCAGCTGCTTCGGCGCGATTAATGGTAGTAATACCTTGAGCATTTAAAGCAGCAATTGCTAAACTCATGGCAATTCGATGATCGGTGTAACTATCAAGATCAACACCAGTTAAAGGAGTTCTGCCAGTAATTTCTAAACCGTCGGGTAATTCAGTAATTTTTGCTCCCATTTTGTTTAATTGAGATGCCATAACTGCAATGCGATCGCTCTCCTTAACCCGTAACTCTTCGGCATTACGAATTATAGTTGTTCCTTCCGCAAATACAGCAGCTACCGCCAAAATCGGAATTTCATCTATTAATCTGGGAATAATATTTCCAGCTATTTCGCAACTTTTTAACCTGCTATATTTAACTCGTAAATCTGCAACAGGTTCCCCAGCAACTACTCTTTGATTTTCTGGTTGAATGTCCGCACCCATCATTTCTAAAATTTCTAAAATTCCGGTGCGAGTCGGGTTAATTCCGACATTTTCTACTAATAAATCTGAACCAGGAACGATCGCACCCGCCACCAACCAAAAAGCAGCAGAACTAATATCTCCCGGTACAATTACCGTTTGTCCTTGCAATTTCGCACCACCAGAAATAGTGACACTATTTCGTTCTGGATCTAAACTTAATTTTGCCCCAAAAGCTTGCAGCATTCTTTCACTATGATCGCGGGAAAGTGCAGGTTCAATTACAGTAGTTTCTCCATCTGCCATTAAACCAGCTAACAGAATGCAAGATTTTACTTGTGCTGAAGCAATGGGAGAATGATAAGTAATTCCTTGCAATTGTTGACCTTGCACAGCTAAAGGTGCTAAAGAAGCGCCTTTGCGTCCCCAAATTGTCGCACCCATTTCTTGTAACGGTTGTACCACACGGGACATCGGACGCGATCGCAAAGAACTATCCCCCGTCACCGTAAAAAACCTCCCCAAATGGGAAGCTAAAATTCCCAACATTAACCGCAAAGTTGTGCCAGAATTACCTGCATTCAGAATATCTAGAGGTTCTAGCAAGTTACCCAAACCAATACCTTGAACCCGCACCAACTCAGTATTTAACGGGGAAATTTCTGCACCCAAAGCGCGAAAGCTTTCAGCAGTACTCCGCGGATCTTCTCCTAAGAGTAATCCTTGAATTTGGGTTTCGCCTTGAGCAAGAGCACCTAACATTAACGCACGGTGAGAAATAGATTTATCTCCCGGTATTTGAATTTTGCCATGTAGCGACAACCCAGAGACAGGTTTTTCAATTACCAAAGATTGCTGATTTTCTACAACTTTTAGCCTGACGAAGGGAACTGACATTGGGATAGACTGGTGGTGGACTGTGATGTTAGATCCTACCCTTTTCTTTGTCCAACTGGGACATTTTCCACTTAGATATTCTCTTTTTCCTTAAATTATGCTGACGCATCATCGCAAACCTGTGTGTCTATCCTTAGTTTCCACCGATCTGCCAATTTGGTCGGTGGTTGAAACTTCTGCGACGCTGTATCAAAAAGACCGCCTCCGCTTTCATTTGCTTCTCACAGAACCTGGACTGGGAGTGCAACAAAGCTCTGATGCACCAGCGATCGCTTCTTCTCCAACAGTTTCCCATCCCCGTCTTTTGTGGTTAGAAATTTCTCCCCATCGTGTAATTATGACTATGCAGGGAAATGGCAAATTAAGCTACCGCCACTTTTGGGAACGGGGGGTTTATGGTCTAAGTCGTTATTGGTTAAATAATGATTCGTTAAAAACTAACTGGCAACTGCGCTTGCGTAACTTCACCCGCAGCTTAGTTCTAACCGGACATCCTTTGCCAGAACATTTGCGCCTAGAATACGATTTATGGTCAGAAAAAGTACAATTAGGTCACTATGTTTTGAATTTAGAAATTCATCATTAATCGCCGATAACTCTTGCAAAAGTCGATATCCTTGATCTATTCATCTGTGTTTATCTGTGGATATCTGTGGTTTAAAAAAACAAAATTTGGGACTTTTGCAAGAACTCTATTAAACTCATGAAAATTTTAATTAAAAAACTTCAACGCTTTGGCAAAAATTGGTTGTTCGATTGAGCAAATTTGCACGATCGCTTGCACAAATTGGATCAACTCTTGGTTAGGACAAAGGTCAAATTTAACAGTTTTACTGGCGGGATAAGGGCGATCGCTATAATTCATCTCATTAGTTACACCTGTTTTCAAACCAGGTTCATTTTTATCCCAAGAAACAACTGTTCCTTGCCAAGTAAATTGAAACCACACAATTTGCTCATTTTCTACTTTAAAAAAAACATCGAAGTATACGTC
>JBAVZX010000158.1:0-2598 GCA_049589015.1 Phormidium sp.
GTCATATTGTCGGTGCTGCTTGTATTTTTATGCAGTATGGCGATCGCTCTTTAGTCTACACTGGAGATTACAACACTACTTCGAGTCGGACAACGGAAGGTTTGAAATTAGCAGATTTGCCAAAAGCAGATATGTTAATTACTGAGTCAACTTACGGCGCTGATAATCATCCGAATCGAAAAGCTCAAGAGAGTGCTTTGTTGCAAGCGATCGGAGAAGTTGTCAAAAAAGGCGGTAATGTTTTAGTTCCAGCTTTTGCGTTAGGAAGAGCACAAGAAATTATTTTAGCAATTCGCACTTCTGCGGTATTTCATAATCTAAAAATTCCCATTTATGTTGATGGGTTAGTTAGAGCAGTTACCGATGTTTTTCGAGACAATTTAAGCTTACTTCCCCAATCAGTAAAAAACTTCGTACAACAAAAACAAGAACCTTTCTTCGATCCTAATTCTCCTTCTCCCGTCATCCCGATTACTTCGCCTAAACAACGACCTTTAGCAATGGCAAAACCCAGTGTAATTATTGCGAGTTCCGGGATGTTAACGGGTGGCCCTTCAATTTATTATGCTACTACTTTGTTAGAAAGGGAAAACGCCGCAATCTTCATTTCTGGTTACACAGATGAAGAAAGTCCTGGTCGTTTGTTGCAAAATCTCAACACTGGAGATACGGTAACATTAGACGGCAAAGAATTAAATGTAAAAGCGCAAGTTCGCAAATTTAATCTAAGTGCTCATGCTGACAAAGTAGGTTTAACACAAGTTATTCATCGCGTAAATCCCCAGCATTTAATATTAATTCATGGTTCCCATGAAGCATTACATCAACTATCCCGTGCTGGAGATTTACAAGAGAAATATTATATTCATATTCCCTCGGTTGGTGATGAAATTGTTTATGGAGAAGCGCCGGAACATTTAACTGCGAGAAGGTTGGCACAATTTGATTTACCAACTGAATTTGAAGTGAATGTAGAAGCAGAAGTCGAAGGTGCTTGGATTAGGATACCAGAAGAAATTGTCGAAACAGATCCGCGTTGGCAAATGTTAGCGGGAACCGGAATTTTAAAAGCGAAATGGGAAGGTTTTCATTTAAAACTTAGTCCGCTAACGCAGAAAGATATTGTGGTGGAGGAGGCGATCGCATCTGGAGAAGATTGTTGTGCGGTTTGTAACTTTTTCCGCGCCGGAAAATGTCAATCAGAAGAAAGTCCCTTGTTTAGTTTTTCCGTCGATCCTACTAGTAAATGTTTAGAATTTATCAGACAAGGTGTAGTAGGAGAAACAAAGGTAGAACCAGAAGATGAAGAGGAAATTTTCGCAGAAGATGACGAAGAAATGGATGATTTTTACTTGCTTCCAGAAGATGAAAATTAAAACTTCATAACCTATCGTTAATTCAAAACCCTGTAGACTGAGATCTTGCAGCAATGGAGGTAGAACCTCCAAAACCTCGTTCCCAGGTTCAACCTGGGAACGAGAAACGAGAAAATTTTTCTCTCTCCTCTCTTCTCTCTGTGTCCTCTGCGTCTCTGCGGTTCAAAATTAACTTGAGGTGCGAAACTAACCAACCGCAAAATCTGTATATTGACGCATTACAGGCGGATCTAAACCTAAAACAATATCTTGCTTTGGTACACCAAGATCAACCAATTTATTAGCAATACCAACCTCAGTTCCATCTTGCTGCACCCAAATTTTGCCATTAATAATATCCAGATGCAACACAACACCATAAACTCGTTTTGATCCTTGCCAACCTACATAAACAAGTTGATAATGATCGCGTTCAGGATCAAAAATTGTTTCCGCTTTAATGCGATCGTCCCAAACTAATTTAGAATGTTCAATAAGCAATTCTTGGATAAATTTTCGATAAGTTTCTAAGGTCGCCATAACTCAATTACCTCCTGTTAATTTTTATTTTATAATACTCATTTAAAAAGAAGATCCCGGTTGTTTTAAAAACTCTGCTTCTTCCGGCGTTGTCTCTCTTCCTAAAATTTGATTGCGATGGGGAAACCTACCGAAACGCTCGATGATTTTTAAATGTTTAATGGCATAATCAATACAACTAAGACTATCAGGATCATCACGCAGTTGTTCAAATAATGCCAAAGATTGATGCTGATGTTCTAAGTTTTCGCTATGCTCAAAAGGTAAGTAAAAAAACCAGCGTTTTACAGGGATAAATTGCCGATCGAACTCTCGTTCAACAGCATATTGTGCAAAAGCGAGTGCTTGCGGATCGGTAGCAAAAGCTTTTGGGCGATCGCGAAACATATTCCGAGGAAATTGATCGCACAAAATAATTAATGCTAAACAAGTTTCTGGGTTATCTTGCCAATGATTTAGTTTACCAGATGCCGCTAATTCATAATCAGATAAAAAGCGAGTTTTCACCTGTTGATCAAATTCAGCATTTTTGGTAAACCAAACATCACGAGGTTTGCCATAATTGGATCGATCGGGCGAACCAAACCAAAAGTTTAAAATTTCTTGAAAGTTTGCCATAATTAATTGAAATTGCTACACAGTTTAATATTATTAAACCATCAGGGAAGCGGGAGAACTCATGAAAGTAAAAGCAGCAGTTGCC
>JBAVZX010000159.1:0-10784 GCA_049589015.1 Phormidium sp.
GTTATTAGCTAAAAATGGTGTTACTGGGGACAGTTTAGATTCTACTTTTTCCTGAGCGATCGCTGATGAATTGGAATACCACATCAACAGAGAAACAGGAAATAAAAACAACGAAATCCTAGCAAATCCTGACATCTGCAATTTTCACTCCTCAATGCTGATGAAACCTATTTTGGGACTAAATTTTACCAACTAGATTCTATCAGCCCTTCTACCGCAGATTCCGGGCCAACTAAGGAAATATAAGGTTCAATAAAATATCGATTTGCCACTTCCTGAATTTCTTCAGTAGTCACAACTGCTACTGCTTTGGGAAAAACAAGATCGAATCCCACACCCAAACCTAGAGTTTCGTACCAACCAAAAACTTGAGCAATTTGAGCGTTAGTTTGTTTACCCAAAGCATATTGACCTAAAAGTTTATTTTTCGCCGCTTGCAGTTCATCAGGTTTAAGCGGAATTTTACATAAACGTTCTACTTCTGTCCTTAAACTATATAAAGCTACTTCGGTATTTTCCGGCGCAGTTCCCATATAAACTGCAAACTGAGAAGCCTCTAAACGAGTCGGATAAAAAGCGGAAACTTCGTAAGCTAAACCCCGTTTTTCGCGCAGTTCTACAAACAAACGACTGGAAAGACCATTTCCCAAATAAGTATTAATTAACTTCAAAGCTGCATAATCAGGACTATTCACAGATGGAGTTAAATAACCCAACATTACAATTGATTGTTTTGTGGGAATTGGGGTAATTCTGGGTTGAGGAAAAGCCAGAATTTCGGGTAATTGCAAACTAGGAATCGGTGAATCAGGTATTTTCCAATCACCAAATACTTTTTCGATTAAGTTAACTACCTCTTCCGGCGTAATTCGACCGACAACACAAATTATGGTATTATCTGGGCGAAAATAAGTATGATGAAATCTGTCTAATTCACCTCGACCCAAATTAGCGACAGTTTCTACTGTTCCCAAAGTCGATAAAGCATAAGGATGGTCTTGATACATTGCTTGTCGCAGTTGTTCAAAAGCCACTGTAAAAGGTTGTTCTTGTTGCGATTTAATGGCTTGCAATGTCATGCGCCGTTCTAATTCTACTTCACCTTCTGGGAAAGTAGGCGATCGCAACAATTCCCCTGCCAATTCCAACATTTCGGGAAAATCAGCCGAAACTGTCTTCATGCTAAGTAAAAAATAATCCGTAGTTGTATCTGCACCCAAACTCGCGCCCAAAGATTCTACCTTTTCAGCAATTTCAACCGCAGATAATTTCTCAGTTCCTTTAGTAATTACCGATGATAATAAATGTGATAAACCTGCTTGGTATCTAGGTTCACAGCGACTACCAGCTTTTATAAAAATGCGCGTTGCAATAATATCTGCCGCTGGATTTTCTAGCGCCAATACGACAATACCATTATTAGTTACTATTCGCTGCATTGTTCGCTCTGGTAACGGCGAACTACTGACACCTGGATTAAAAGAGTCTTCCATTCTAACTTCGGAATTCATTAGCTCATTATAAAAAAGATTGCTCCGAATTACTCCGTTTGATTACGGTTCATCGATTAGCCATAAGGTTTTAACTCTGTTACTACATAATGATGAGGTGACAGAAATTCTCTGGCTATTTGTTGCAGGTCTTCAGTAGTAATTCCTTGGATTTGGTGGGGATAGGTGACGGCGATTTCTGCTTGAGCGATCGTATTATAGTAACCATACAATCCCGCTAGCTGACCGGGCGATTCTGTTGAAAAGGCATAATCATTACACAACAAACGTTTACACCTTGCCAATTCTATCTCTGAAATTAGTTCTGTTTGTAAATCCAATAAATATTTACTGATGAATGCTTCCACTTTTTCGATATTTTCCGCTTCCAAGTGAGCAGTAATTGTAAACAAACTCGAATCTTGTTGTAACGAAAAATTACTACCAACACCATGCACTAACTGTTCTTCTTCTCGTAACTTACTCACCAATCTAGAACAACGCCCTTCTGCCAAAAGCACGGAAATTAAATCCAATCCATAAGCGGTGCGAATTTGTTCTACTCCTGGCCCTGTCCAAGCCATCAATAAACGGGACTCTTCTAATCTGTCTAAAAACAGTTCTTGGCGACGAACTTCTTTAATTGGTGACAAAATATTTGCTGAGAGTGGTGGACAATTAGACCGCGCCTTAAATCCACTAAAGGAGTTATTCACCAACTCTAGCGCCATTCCTTGCGGCACTCCGCCTACAATTACCACCGTCATATTTTCCGGTTGATAATGGCAAGCATGGAAACAGCGCATTGCTTCTGGTGAGTGTTGTAATAATATCTCTTCTGTACCCAAAACCGGACGACTATAAGGATGGTCTTGGTAAACAGTTTCCATCATGACTTGGAAAGCTAACCAATCAGGATTATCCTGGGATTGGCGTATTTCCTCCAACACTACATCTCTTTCTCTCACAAATTCGTCGTCAGGGATGGAAGCATTAAGCAACAGTTCTGCTAAATACGGCAGAGTATCTTCCAAGTACGGGACAGCCGTAGTGATGTAGTAATGAGCATAATCATGACTAGTAGCAGCATTGGTAGTGCCGCCCCAGTATTCCACTACTTGATCGAACACACCAGGAGGAACTTGTTCGGTGCCTTTAAAAATCATGTGTTCTAGAAAGTGAGCCATTCCAGACCATTGTTCTGGCTCTCTAGTCGCACCTGCACGCACCCAAACATCTACTACAGCTACGGGTGTAGCCGGAATGTACTGATGAATCACCGTCAGCCCATTATTCAGCCTGAATACATCAGCGGAGAAGTCTGACACTTTCGGCAATTGAGAAGTCGCGCTTAATCTCAAATCCGGTATTCCATTCATTTTCACTTAATGGTAACTCTTTCTGAAGCATATAGTAGAAACAAAATATACAAATTTCCTGACAATTTATTGGAAATAGGGGACAGGGAACGGGGAATGGGGAATAGGGGACAGGAAATTTCCTAACCGCTTTGGTGACTGCTAGAATTTGTTTGCTTTGTTATTTTTGCTAAAGTCGATCGCTCTTTCCCCCCCAAAAGCAACCACCAAACTGTTACCACTACCCAGTGTATAAAAGTAATTGTCCACAGGGAACCGATAAAGTAATAATTGATTGTACAAGCTAAACCCAAGAAAGTTATTAACAACAGAAAAACGGGATTAGCAAAAGTCGATCGCCCAAACCATTTCACCAAAATTAAATGAAATCCCACATAAATCCCTAACGCTAAAAATCCCCAACTCCACCACATTAGAGGAGAAAACCAATCTTTCGGATAAGGCAATAATAAAACACGAAATATGTATTCTTGGACTAAAGCGGGAACAAATAGCAGTTTGATTATCGTTCCTAATTGATGATACCAGGGAGTAGCTAAAGGTTGCCAGGAAAAGAAGTTTTTAGTGAAGCCAATCGGGATGGCGATCGCACCAAAACCCAGTAAAATACCTAAAGTCTTCAACCAATCTATCCAACTAGGAATTGTCACCCCGCCGAAAGTGCGAATTACCAAAAAGGAGAAAATCGGAATATTAGTAAATGGAAGTTTCCAACCACCTAATAATAAAGTTGGTTCTAATGGTGCAACTTTTGGATCTTCACCTCCGATTTGATTAGGTCTTAAAAACCATAATTGAGCATCATTATTCAGAAATAACATGGAAATTTCATCATGCGCTTGCCGGGGAAGTGCTGTTCTCCAACTAATTAATCCAGTGAGTAAATTCCTGGGTTTAAAATTGTCAATACTGATGAAATATTTATCAGAATATACCCCCGTAAGCACGTTAGCATTCCATTGCCAATCCCAGCGAACTACGCCCATTGGCGTAAGTTGTTCTCCTAAATCTTTGGCTAATTTCACCAAACTCTCAAAACGTTTTGTGTTTGGATCGTTAGGATTATCCTTCATCCATTGCACAATTTGGGGATTGTTTTCTATCTTTTGTTGAAAGCGAGACAAGGTGAGAAATATCGCTTGCGCCGAATCTTGGACACAAGAAGTTGCCGAAGTAATGGTAGAATTTCCTGTACCATCACCGATGCGATAACGGGCACCAACTAAACTTAATTCTTCAACTAGTTCATTCAGAAAGGAACGTTTTCTTCCGCCAAAATCGTATTCTTTTGTCAAGGTATCCAGCTTAACTAAGACATCAGAAACCGGGCGAGTTCCCATGATTCCCCGGCGCATATTGCCCATATAATGTGCCCAAGTTTGACCACCAGATAATGTACCATCTCCGGCGTTACCATAAACTTGCAAGTAATCAACCTTAAAAATAGGTTCATTGGTGAAAATGTCGCGCACTACTTCAGCTATACCAAAAGAAAAGTGTCCTGCGTAAGTGCCCAAAACGAATCTTTCAGCATTGGGATGTGTGCCACCTCTTCCGCCAAAAAGGTGGATTACTAAAGCGCGATCGCCAATTTTCCAATCATCCTCTGCGCTAGTTGTTCTACCTGTTAAAAGTGCATTTTGAATTGTACCTTTCTGTTTTTCTACGTCTTGCCAATTTTGGAAATTAATAAATTTCAAACCTTGATTAAAGCCGTTAATTGTTTCTTGGGGTTTGACTTGAATTAGCGATCGCGGTTGCATAGCTTGCACCGTAAAAACCCCCGCCCGATCTTTCGCGCCGTAAATATACCACCCCGCTTTACCCGCTGGCGACTTATCAAGATCGCGAGTAGTCATATTAAATATTCCCTTCCAATCTGGCGGTTGTTGAGGAATGCGAACAATTTCTATTGCACCATCAAATTTTCCGGTTTTAATATTATAGTGTTGCACCCGCATTAAATCGCTAGCACAAGGAGGTTTTCCCGGACAAAGTTGCGGTAAATCTTGGGGTTTTCTTGCTACTAATCCCAAGAATTTTACTAACCCATAAAATCTGCCAGTTTCTTGAAATGGTTCCCGATTAATCCGCAAAGTTGTAGTTGAATTACTGTTACCCAGATCCCCGACTTCTTGAAGAAGTCGGGGATCTAAAACCACAACTTTTCCGGGTAAAATTACAGTAACATCATCTATAGGATGTGCCCCTGCTAATGATTGTAATGGGCCGACGCGATCGCGATTATCCAGTCGCATCGGATGAATTATTCCGTTTTCATAAGACTGTTGCACAAAATCGGGAAATCGAGTATCACGGGAAGCTTTGTTTACGTAAGCTTGCACCTGGGGTTCTTTAGTCCATGCCAAACGCACAGTCTTACCAATTAAATTTTGCTCATTAGCGGGGGCTACTTCAACCTCAAACCATGCCCAATCTGTTTCTTGGTTTGTTTTGGCAAATTCTTGATATTGCTCTTTAGAGGGCAGAATTAGCCGTCCTACCCAATCACTTACAGGTCGAAAATTAGCGGGCACTTCTGCGGTAATTGGATAATAACTCGGTTGATTAAATGGGGCTTTAATTGTGGAGGAATATTGCGAGGGAGGCAAGGTTGATGTTACTGCTGACAGCAATGGTGTGTGTAGTAAAATTGCCAGAATTGCAGTGAACATTACTAGGATAATTGTTCGGTAGTGCGATCGGATTTTCCCAATTCTCAACCAATGCCTCATTGCCATCTCCCCAAATTTCCAATTTCTCAATTTTAAATCGATTCTGGCAATTCAGAAACCGATTCTGCTGCTGGTGCGAAAACTTTTTTCAATAAAAAGATTACCACAATTATGTTAAGTAAGAGAATCACTAAATGTTTCCCAGAAAAATGATGCCAGCAGTTAATAATTTCCGTAGGTAGTGGTAAGGAAACCATAACCAACATTAATACATTTGCCCATTTCTTACCGTACCAAAACCCGATCGTCGCCATGCCCATAACTATTGCATAAATCCCCGCAACTCGCGCAATCTTCCGCAATCCATCAGCAGGTATATTCATCACAGTTTTGAGAAACCAATCACTTAATGTAAACTCTCCATCAACCAGATAATCTTGAGCAACTATTGCTAGTAGATCGTAATTTTTCCAACTAACAAAAGACAGAATGCTAATCGCTGCCAGAATTAATACTATAAAACCTTTATACGCAACGATTAATTTTGTACTTAAAGAGCGTTGAGTTTGAACTGTCATGCAATTTTTGATTTTTAATTTTCGATTATAGCTGAAAACGCTAATCTGTAAATAGAGCTAAAAATAAAATTTTTCTTTTCTTCCGGGCTTAACTTGGCAACTTTTATTTTTGGTTAGCTTTGCTCGAACTGTTTTTAATTCATTTGACCAGGAATATGATATTATTTTTTGCAGTTGAATAACCTTAGTTACCTGAATTTGTGGTCAGGTTAAAACTTATCAGACAATTATCAGATTAATAAATCGAGGCAAATATGGCACAAAAAATCATTTACGGAACCGTGAACGATGATGGCACAAAACAAGGCGGTGAAGGGTTTACTGTGGAATTAGTAGAAGCTGGATTGTATGCGATTACTTTCACAGAAGCTTTTGCTTTTGCTACTCCTCCTTGTGTAGTTGCTACCCTGAAAGATTGGGGTGCTGATAATCAAATTGTGGTTAAAGATATTAACCCAGATAAATTTCAAGTTACAATCTGGGATTTAGAAGTTAAACAACCAGCTGGCGCAACTGTGGCAAAATTAGAGGTTAGCAAAGAAAAGTCGGCTTTTAATTTCATTGCGATCGGTGAAGGTTAATTAAAAGAGTAAGTTTGGAATTAGCGATCGCACACCCTTATTTCACCCAATAGACATCTCCAGAAATTAAACTTGCATTACCAAAAAAGCTTGTAGAGACGTTATATATAACGTCTCTACAAGCTTTTTTCTCGTTCCCAGGTTCAACCTGGGAACGAGGTGAAAGGAGGTTCCACCTCCATTGCTGCAAGATCTGAATTAAACGTTAGAGATCTTCACATCCTTTTGAGCAACATACCAAGCATTGCGATTTTGCGGACTAATTTCTGCACAAAGCACAACATAATAGTTATCGCCCTTTTCTTCCGAAGAAACCAGGTAATACATTTGCTTCTTTTCTACTTTAAACCAAGCTGTACCATTACCTTCGGGATCTTCTGTTTGCAAAACAGTTGTTTCCCTCTCATCTATCTTAAATAACGCTCCTTCAGCGTTAGAAACCTCAATCTTTGTTTTGGCATCCCAACGTTTTTTAAACTCATCTTGCAACTCTTGAGGAACTTTTTCTTGGATAAAAGCTAGTGCATCTTCTTGATGAGTAGTTACGGTTTTACTACCTTTATAGGAACCGGGCAAATTTTCCAAATATAGCGGTGAATTATCAGCATTTGATGACAGATCTCCCCCACGCCACATTTGATTAAATTGGGGAATAATTGTTTTATCTTCAAGATCTGTTTGAATGTGTAATTGCAACCACTTTAAAGCTTCTCTTTGCACTTCCTGCTTTGACAAGCTACTAAATGGAGCCAAAGAAATGAACGCTTCTTTTAAGAAGCTAATGGTGGTTGTGGATTGATTAGCCATGATGAATTTTCCTGAAGTATTGGACTCGTCTTCGACAATTCAACTCAGGCTAAGTACCTTGGGAGCAGTGCTTCTGAGAACAAACAAATAGCACTGAAACTAATAGCAATTTAGCGGGAGTATCCCTACATTACAAATGGTTTATTGGCGAACTAACTCAGTTATCCTTAGTTCTATGACTTGATAATTTTTCAAAAATGAGCAAATGAAAACTTCTATAGCAAGCCTAAATCAATGATGAGGACTTCTTTGGTTTCTTTCCTTTGCGTTTGAGAACGCGATCGCCTCTTCTTGATTCCTCAAAAAAGATATCTTTACAAATTAAATAGGTCTGCTAAAAGAGTGAATCTAGGATTTAATTTCAAGCCTCTTTAAAGCATTGCTCATTGTTGTATCTGACCAAATCAACACTGAAGTCAGGTTTAAGTAAAGCGTTTAATTGAATTATTTTTTCCCTGACTTTAGGGGGATGTATTAACTTGCCCTACAACTTCACTATACAGTTGATTTCTCAAAGAGAGCGAGAGTTTGATTTATATTAATATAAGTTTACAATGTTTTGAAACATTGATATTTACGCCTAAATTTTATCTAAATACCAAAATAAAATCGTCATTATTAATTGATTAAAAGTCGCAAATTGTCTGTAACTAAATTTACAAAATACTTGGGTTTTGCGGTTTATCCTTCGGTGCTAATCTCGCTTCCTCCAGCTGCGGTATACTCAGATCTTGCACCAGGGCTAAAAACCGGGTTTCTTGCAAATAGCTAAATCTGAAAGCCCAGATTTTTCGTAAAGAAACCCGGTTTTTCAAGTCTTGTTGAGAATGGTGCAAGATCTCAGTATACAGCAAATATTAAAAGTAAAATTGTTAATCTAACAACTTTCGCCTTCAATTAGGTAATTAGAATTCAGGATTTCTGCCATAACAAAAGGCGATTCAACGGGAAACTCATCAATTGGTAATCCAGTTTCAGCAGCAGCTAATTCCCTAGCATCTTGGTAGCATTCGTTAAATATTTCCTCAAAATAAGGTTGCAAACTTGGACTTTCCTGAACAGCTTTTTTTAGTCTTTGGCGATGCTCAACAATAGTTGCTTTCCAACTATTCGATCGCTTTTCCGGTTGATACCTATACTTAAGAAGGTGAATCAATAAAATTTTGAGATTGCTATAAACCGCCCGTTTCTCACTCCTACCCATGTCTTCAATTTCTTCTAACAAATTAGCAGTATCAAGCAAAGAAACTTGTCCTTCGCGCAGGATTTTAGCGGTTGTTTCTAACCAAAGGTAATAATCCTGTTCGTATAAAATAGATAGCTGATTTGCAGTTGATGGCAGAAAAGGTGTCATACCAAAGTAATAATTGATCAAACCTATTTTATCGCGAGATCCCCGACTTCTTCAAGAAGTCGGGGATCTGTGTACCGCGCTATAACTTCTTCTTTCCACTACGAGAAGCAAAGCGATTTGGTTTTGCTTTCTGATAGTCAAAGTCGTATTCAGGTAAAAGTTCGTTATCAGAATTTGGTGATTCCTCAAAAGGCGTTTTGTTCATAATTTTCACGGTTTCTTAAAATGACTAAAGGAGTGTAGATGATATAATAAGCTAATGGAAAGAGTAGAACAGTATCGTCAATTCATCCGTAAATTGTTAACATCTCACGCTGATTATGATAATATAAATTCAGAATTAGAGATTGAATCTCAACTTGTTTTTGATCCAGAAAACGACCATTACCAAGTTTTAGATGTTGGTTGGGATGGACTTAAACGAGTTTACAACTGTTTCATTCACATAGATATTAAAGATGGTAAAATCTGGATTCAGCGCAATATGACGGAGGCTGATTTAGCGCAAGAATTAGTAGAAATGGGAGTACCAAAAGAGGATATTGTTTTGGGGTTACATCCACCTTATAAACGTCCTTATACTGGGTATGGAGTTGCTTAGGGGGTGTGCTATTCGCTTTTCCAACTTCACTCACCTCGGCTGAAAATCATCACGAAAACGCTTAGTAAACTTAGCAAATCTTTCTATATATTTCTGAAGCATCGTTTTTTGCTTGTTGAGCTTTTTCATATATGGGTTTTTTACAGATTGGGAGAAATCGTACTCTTCTTTCATGGTAAAAATTTAGTAGTGTTTACATTGCAATTTGCTTCTAAGCAACTCCATACCCAGTATAAGGACGCTTATAAGGTGGATGTAATCCTAGCACAATATCCTCTTTCGCTACTCCCATTTCCACTAATTCTTGTGCTAAATCATCTTCCGTCATATTCTGTTGAATCCAAATTTTTCTATCTCGAATATCAAAATGAATCACGCTATGATAAACCCGATGTAACCCCTTCCAACCTACTCGCATCCATTGGTAATGATCGTGAATTGTATCGAAAATTAACTCGTTTTCTACTTCATTATTTTGAGGTTTTGTACTACCATACTTGGCGAGAATTGTTTGAATGCAATTGCGATAATGCTCTAACTTATCCATTGCCAAATTTCCTCTAAAATTGAGTCATATACAATTAGGCTAATTTGATGCCGTCGTACAGCAATTTGAGCTAGACGGGACTGAAAAAATGTCTCGTAAGTCTCTAAGGGAACTGCTAAATACAGTTGACGATCGGATTCATTTTCCTCTAGCATAATCCGATAGTTGAGAAACTGTCCCAGTGCCGTGTGAAATTCACTCACTGCTGACGGACTCGCAAAACTCTTGACCTCAACGGCTATTTTCTCACCACCTCTCTCTGCTGCAATCAACCGTTCTGCGCCTAAGTCAATCTTCAAAGTTACTTCATCCAATTGCAACTCCAATGGATCATGGGTAATCATCCACTGCTGTTTTTGCAGTGCCCGTTTTACTACTTCATGAAATAAGTCTCTCGCTGACATTGTGGTGCTACTGGATTCTCAGATATTAGTAACTGAATATTAACCTATCATTACCAAATAAAAAAGTAAGCATTGCTTACCATTTTACATGAACTCTTTTATATTTTTGCGATCGCATCCAATGCACTAGCAGATAAAGCTTTCAATTTAGCGATCGCTTTTATAAAAGCAAACTCTAATTTGACTTGTCAAATATTTTATGATAGCTTGAAATTAAATAAAGTGTGTTGTCATTATTCATACTATCACACTCATTTATATGGTTCCCTGGATAAAAGTATTAAAAACATCTGTTTTCGTTTGTGAATTGACAATTCCGGCGAATTTGAATGCAGATAAAATATGTGATTGGTTGCGAAGATATAATG
>JBAVZX010000160.1:0-9234 GCA_049589015.1 Phormidium sp.
GTGTGTAGATATAAATGCCCTTATTTTCTGTTTGTTGGAGGAGGATTTCTAGTTCTTTGAGGTCGTGACCAGAAACTAAAATTGCTTTGCCTTTTCTCGCACCTAAAGGTACAGAAGTAGGAATAGGATGTCCATAAGTGTTGGTGTTTCCTGCGTCGAGTAGTTCCATTGTTCGCAGGTTAATTTCCCCTAGTTTTAAAGCTATATTTACCCAATCTTCTAAGGTTTTTTCGTTGCTACCAAGGGCGGCTAAGGCTTCATGACAGAAGGCGTAAACTCTTTCATCTTCTTGACCAAGTTCGGCGGCGTGATAGGCGTAAGCAGCAATGCCTTTTAGTCCATAAAGAACGGTGAGTTTTAAGGAGAAAATGTCAACGTTTTTGGCGGAAGAACTGATAAATTCATATTCAATATCTTTGCCTTGTTGGACTAATTCGCTAACGGTTTTTGCGGGTTGAAATTCGGCAAGAGTTGACCATGCAATATGTTCGCAACTAGTGAAGAAGGTTCGCGCTTTTAATTCGTCGCGCAAGGTTACTGCTTTATGAATATAATTAACAAAGTCGTTGGGGTCAAAGTTGACGTTTGTCAGGGTAGAAAAGAGGGTTTCGCAAGTGAAGAAATCTGCTTCTTTGTCAATAATACCAAAGGTACGAGCAGCGATCGCAACTTCTCCCAATCCCCGCAAACAATGAACTAACAAATCTTGTAGAGCATCAACTTCTGGGCTTTTACCACAAGCACCCCATTGATAGCATCCTTCTCCTTTGGCGGTTTGTTCACATTGGTTGCAATACATAATCTTGTTCCTGTTTCTCTCATCTACCCTCACAATAGGAGAAGCTAAAAAAGATTACCTTGACTTAAGTCAAAAGATTGAGGATTGAGAAAATATGGCAAGCAAGGACAAGCAGGGAAAGGTTGATTTACAGGAGTTTTTGGGCAATAGTCAAATGTTTTCTGGTTTGCCAAAAGATGAGCTTGAGACGTTGTTAACTATTGCTGAACAGCAAAGTTACCAAAAAGGTGAGACAATTTTTTGGGAAGGTGATGCTGGGACGGGATTTTTTTTGGTAATCTCTGGTAAGGTGAAGGTTTTTAAGATTTCCCCGGAAGGTAAAGAACAAATTTTACAAGTGTTCGGAGTTCAGGAACATTTTGCGGAAGTACCAGCTTTTGATGGTCAACCTTTTCCGGCTTCTGCTGCGGCTTTAGAAAGAAGTGAATTATTATTTTTTCCCCGCACTGCTTTTTTAGAACTTTTAAAAGAGCATCCGAGTTTAGCTGTTAATTTGTTGAAGGTTTTCGCCCGTTATTTACGGAGATTTGCTCAAGTTATTGAAAACCTTTCTTTAAGAGAAGTTCCGGGAAGATTGGCGGCTTATTTGTTATATTTGAGCGATCGCACTGGCAACCAAGAAGAAGTAGAATTAGATTTAACTAAAGGACAATTAGCTGCTTTGTTGGGGACAATTCCCGAAACTTTATCACGAGTATTTGCTAAACTCAGCCAAGAAGAAATAATTGCCTTAAATGGCTCAAATGTCAATTTATTGGATTTACAACGTTTAAAAGTTTTAGGTGGCGCTAGGGAGTAATTGTTAACAATTTTATAGCCAAAGTAGATTCTGCCGATAATTGGGAAATCTGAAATCTAGGAGAATGTTAAATCTGGCTTAATCCAAGAAATAAACTTCTACGAACTGTCGTGCTTTTTGGAAATAGTTTTCTATTTCATTGACCAATTGATTAGCTTCTGAGAGTGTCTGTTGATCAGCTTGTTTTTGTAATTCTGCTGCTACAATAGACATTTTTAGTATACCTACGTTAGCACTAGAGCCTTTGAGTTGATGGGCTTTGTGTTTTATAGTAGGAAAATCCTGATTAGCGATCGCTTCTTTTAAAGCTGCAATATCTCCCTCAGCAGCTTGGAAAAAGATTTGTAAAAGGCGCTTTTGCGTGACTACTTTTCCCCTGCTAATTTCTTGCAAACGCTGCAAGTTTACAGGCAATTCTTCATTTTCTTTTAACACTTCAAGATCTTGTAACTGCGAAATTTCTTTATAATTTTAGCTAATTTAAACTATTAGTCAAACTTTGTAAAAGCCCATAAATACTTCTTAAGATAAATTAACTATGTTTGTCATGCACCTTCAGGGAAGAATTACGAGCAAGCTGAAATTTTAACTCTGCCGATAGTTTTATAGGATAATAGTTTTATAGGATAATGGTATAAAAATGAAGTAAAGCATTCAGTCTTTCATATTAGAATATTTCTGAGAATGTAATGATGATTACTAAAGGCTAATTTAAGAGATGAGCTTGATTTGGGGACCCTTCTCTGCCTATTTGTTATCTAGTAGAATTGCCTAGCGGTTCTATGTGGGCGGAAAACTAAAGCGAAAATCAGAGAGCAATTTGCACTGTTAGATTACTACTTATGAAATATGGAGAAATAAGAATGAGCGAACAAACAGAAGATTCTCTAATCTTCTCTGCTAATTCCGTAAACCTTGCTGGATTGAAAGTCTTAGTTGTAGATGATGATCCTGACTCTAGAGATTTAGTGGCATTCTTATTGCAAGAATACGGTATGGAAGTAATTGTGGTAGCCTCAGCAGTAGAAGTATTAAAAACTTTAGCAAGTACACAACCAGATCTGCTTTTATGTGATATTGGAATGCCGGATATGGATGGTTATATGTTAATGCGTCAAATTCGATCTATGCCAGCAGAACAAGGTGGACAAATTCCAGCGATCGCGTTAACTGCTTATGCGGGAGAATCCAACCAACAACAAGCATTAAAAGCTGGATTTCAATGGCATTTAGCTAAACCAGTAGAACCAATGGATGTAATTTCTGTAATTATTGAACTTACCAAAAAGTAAACAATTCACTCGCGACATCCAAAGATGAGGATTTTCCGTTAATTCTGTCTTTGCCTTGGGCAAATCTTCAGGATGAATCAAACTTGACCACCAATCTCGCGTTGCTTCTGCTTCTTCGGGTTTGTAACTGCTGCTCATTAAGTGAAAGCTGTCGAATCACATCCTGAGTAGTTTCTGTACAAGTAACAAAAATTCCTCCTAATTGAGTGCTTTCATCCCGAATTGGCAGATAAGAAAATGTTAGATAAATTTCTTCTCGATATTTATTGTGATGCGTAAATAGCGGCATATTTTCCGATAAGGCAGATTCGCCAGTTTCTCTCACTTTTTCCAGTATTGAACCTATCGCTGACCACATTTCCGGGCATCCTTCAGCAAAAGGTCTTCCTAAAGCTTGCGGGTGTTTTTCTGCCAAAAAGGGGATGTAATTATCGTTGTAGAACTTGATGAATTGAGAACCCCAACAAATGAAAATTGGATAAGGGGAATGAAGCAAAATACTCACCGCAGTACGTAAACTTTGTGACTAATTTTCCACTATGCCTAAAGGAGTACTCGCCCAGTCAAAGTTTCGCATTAATGCTCCCATTTCTCCACCAGCAGCAAAAATATCTTCAGGAACATTCATCTTCTACCTCTCTAATTGCTATCCCAGATTGTTTAGGATAATTGACTTATACTGACTAAATTCTTCCCTATTCTATCGCTCGGTTGCTGGTAGGAACTGATTGCTTAGTGCCTCTCTGTTTTGTCACGATAAATTACCGAAAAATCTAGCAAATATAGCTTTTTATTTTCTGTTCAACGAGTAAATCCTAAGATTTATTCCGATAGAAAATATGAGTTTATATCGGATGGCAGATGGGTTAAACAAATTATTACTGATAAATTGTAAATGTCAAAAGAAGAGGTTAAAAGAAAATTACCATGAATATTCTGGCTTGGATTATTTTAGGATTGATTGCTGGTGCGATCGCCAAAGCTATTTACCCTGGACACCAAGGCGGTGGCATTCTCGGCACACTCTTACTAGGAATCATCGGCGCTTTTGTTGGTGGAAGTTTGGCTAACTTATTCACTACAGGGACTTTAGCTCTAGCCTCCTCAAGTTTAAGTATTGTTGGGATTATTGTCGCTATTTTAGGCGCAATTGTTGCTATCTTCCTGTGGAACTTGTTCACCCGCAGTGCTGCATAGGTGACTTTTGGTTAAAGCCCTTTGACTTTGGCTTCCATGAATCTTTTAAGCGCTCTAAATTTTCGGCTCAAATTGACGCTGCTTGCTCAATCCGCGCAGTGCTTTTGAGCCTTAAGGTTATTTTAATATACCACAAATAACTAAGCTTATTCCAGTTAATATGGTGTCCAATATTACTCATTAATCTTACTTAGTAATGAGTGATTAAATACACCATATTAATGAGAGCGAAGTCTTGATTTTAGATGACTCATGTTAGATGCAGAAATAGCACTGAGTAATGAAACGCAAACTGAGCCCGATCTTGAGTACCCAGTTGCTACTAATTTTACAGAAAATAGTGATACTGGCGATCGCGCTGATGCCTAAGCATTTGCGACAACAGGCTAGAAATCAACATTAAGTAGGGTGTGTCAGAACCTTAAAATTCGCATTCCTCGGCAAAATTATCCCGTCTGACGCACCTGACAAACTACTAATATTTTGAGTTTTCTATAAAAAGTATTATAATTATCAAAATACATTTACCAGAATGTATAAAAATCTAAATGCAAATGAATCAACTATTTACTATAGGTCATTCAAATCTTAATATTGAAACCTTTATTTCCCTACTGCAACAGCACGGAATTACAGCCGTAGCCGATGTGCGTTCCCACCCCTACAGCCGCCGTTTTCCCCACTTCAGTCAACCCGCCTTAAAACCATCACTCTTAAACACAAGAATTAACTATGTTTTCCTGGGTCGAGAATTAGGCGCAAGACCCGAAGATTTAAGTTGTTACGACATTACAGGAAAAGCTTTATACGAAAGAATAGCCGCAACTGACTTATTTTCCACAGGAATTCAGCGTTTACTCAAAGGCGCAGAAACTTACAAAATTGCCTTAATGTGTGCCGAAAAAGACCCAATTACCTGCCATCGTACCATTTTAGTTTGTCGCCAACTGCGAAAGTTTGACTTACAAATTAATCATATTTTATCAGACGGCAATTTAGAAACCCATCAGCAACTAGAAACCAGACTTTTAGGCAAATTCAACAAAACCGAAGATCCAAATCAACCAATTCAATTAACCTTATTTGAATTAGAACCTGACAAACCAGAAAAAATCGACATCGAAGCAGCTTATAATCGTCAAGGCAATGAAATTGCATACATCAAAACCTCACCAAACAGCAACGAAAATGAGTAAAGAAATTAACCTATTTACAATTGGCTTCACCCAAAAAAGCGCCGAGCAATTTTTTGAAACCTTGCTGAAATCAGGAGTGCGAAAAATCATCGACACCCGCCTAAATAACGTTTCCCAACTAGCAGGTTTTACCAAACGCAAAGACTTAGAGTATTTTCTCCAAAAAATTGGCAATATCGAATACATCCATATTTTAGACTTAGCACCAACAAAAGACATCTTAGACGCTTACAAAAAGAATGGCGGAGATTGGGAAACTTACGAAAAACAATTCTTAAACTTAATCGAACAGCGACAGATCGAAAAAACAGTTACTCCTGAAATTTTAGACTGTGGATGTTTGCTTTGTAGCGAACCAAAACCACATCATTGCCATCGCCGCTTAGTTGCCGAATATTTAAAGGATAAATGGAGAAATGTAAAAATATGCCATCTATGACCAGAATAATTTGCCTTGCTAATTCATGGAAGCGAGGCGAAAGGTGCATCGCCGGAATTACTACTTTTAAAGGACAATGGATTCGTCCAGTTTCCGATTTACCAGCTGGTCAAGTTACCAAAGAAATTCGACAAATTGGCGGAACCGAACCAGCATTATTAGATATTTTACAAATTCCTTTAGCAAAAACCGGGCCAGACTACGGTTTTGAAAGCGAAAACCTTTCAATTTTACCGGGAAAATGGCAGCGAGTTGGAAATTTTCCTGTAACTTATTTGCTGAAACATTGTAGCAATGAAGAATACATTCTGCACAATGATTTAAGATATGTAGAAGTTCCATTTTTGCAATCATTACCATTTCCTCAACGGCGAACTTTACAACTAGTAAAAGCAGTAGAGTTTTTTGTTAGACCTTTGAAAGCAGTATACGAAGGAAGCCAAAAATGGGAAGGGACAATTATCACCGAAAATCAGCAAAGATTGACCACAAGTATTACCGATCCAGTGTTTGTGCGGAAATTAGACTTAGGTTATCGTCCTAAAAACCATTGTTTAGTAACAGTTAGTTTAAGTATGCCTTGGCGACCAGAAAATTGGGAAAGTGGCGATCCTTGTTGGAAATTAATCGCTGGTGTGATCGAATTACCTGATTCAGAAAATCAAAAAATAGAGGTAAAAAATGATGATGAAATTCCCTTTTAACTGAGATCTTGCACCTGCGCTTTTATCCCGCCCGGAAATCAATTTCCGGGCTAATAGCTCAAGTCCATTAAAATGGACTGAAAGCATAACAATCCTAAGTTGTAGTTGTAGGGTGCGTCAGACCCTAGATCTGATTGACAACATTAGGATTTAAGGTTCTGACGCACCCTACTAATTGTACTTTCAATGTACGTTGTTGCGCTTTAGCGCTACAGTTTAATAATCTACCTTTTAAGTTACTGACTTTGTAACAATGTAGCCGTACCATTAGCGACAATTTGCGCTACACCAGTAAAAAATTCTTGGTCAATTGTCTCAGGTTTATCTGTTGGTTTATGATAGTGAGGAGAACGAAAATTTCCGGTATCGGTGATTAAAACTGCACCAATTCCCCGCAGCCAAAAAGCTGTATGATCGCTACGCAATAAATCAGGAGTAGCTACACCTTTTAAAGGAACAGGCAAAGTAATTACTGGTGGTAAATTTGAGGAATTTTTCTGATTAAATGCAGCAAGTAATTGAGGACTTTCGGCATCACCTATTACTCCTAAAAAGTCTCCTTTATCGCTTGGTGGAGTAATTGGTAAACCGGGAGGATATTGCTGACAACCGGGAGTATAGCAAGCAAAACCAACCATGTCTAAAATAATTGCACCTCGTAAATTAGTTAAATTTTCCGGCTTATTAGCAAAAGCGAAGCTACCCAAAAGTCCTTTTTCTTCTAAGTCAAAAAAGGCGATTTTTAAGGTTCTAGCTGTTGGAAATTTACTTAATAAACGCGCTACTTCTAAAACTGTTGCCACACCGCTAGCATTATCATCTGCACCGGGAGAACCAATAACTGTATCATAATGTGCGGCTAATAAAATGCTTCCCGCTTCGGGATTAGTTCCGGGTTTTTCGGCTACTACGTTAACACCAAACTCGAAGGTTTGTAGAGTTGGCAACCATCCTGATTTTTTTAAGTTATTGATAATATAATCTCTCGTTTGACTACGCTTAATGTCTTCGTAGCGTTCAAAGTTTAAGGCTTTAATATGTGATATTAGTTGGCGTTTACTAACTTTTGGCGCTGCAATAGGTTGAGGGGTTTTAAGTTGTGGTGTAACAATTGGTTTTTGTACTACTTCTGGGGTATTATTTGCTGTTAGTTGAGATGCTAGTAAGCTGGAGTAAAAATTACCAAAAAAGTTGTTAGTGTACGAGTAAAAAAGTATTGTTGTAGTTGTGGCGATCGCAAACAACCCCCCCCACCAAAACCATTTTTTCATCTCATTCATGCCAAATCAATAGCGATCGCAGTAGCATATTCATCTATTACCGATTCGGGAATTTCAATAATTAACTCACCCATCGGATCATCATTTAACAAAGAATCGATAATTGCACAACGACTAGTATAAGAAAGTTCTTTCCCAGTTGCCACAGACTTAACTGATTTTATCCTTTTTATTGGTAATCCACGTACAGAAATAGTATTGTAAGGTTTCATCAATAAATGTAAGTAAATGCGATCGCCTTTCCGCGTCGAACTTCCATAAAATTGCCAAGGTTCTAACCCAGAATCTGTGCCAATTATACTTTCTCCATTGGCACTCATCCACTTTTCCACCTCTGCCAATCTTGTCAACAATTCCGGTTGAATTTCTCCATCACCCATTGGACTTATATTTAACAGTAAATTGCCGCCTTTTCCGGCAACTTCGCATAAAGTATGAATCAATTGTCGAGGCGATTTAAAACTTTTATCTGTTGAATTATACCCCCAACTTTCGTTAATTGTCATGCAAGTTTCCCAAGTGTTATTAGGCGGTTGAGGTGGGATAAATTGTTCCGGGGTATCAAAGTCACCGCATCCGGGTAAGCGATCGTTAATTAAAATTTCCGGTTGCAAAGAACGAATCATTTCCCCTAATTCTTTAGCTTTCCATTGTTCGGGGGTACGTTCCCAACTGCCATCAAACCAAATAATATCTATTTTCCCATAATTTGTTAGTAACTCCCGAATTTGAGCGAACATAAATTCAGTGTAACGTTGCCATTGTTCTGCTGTTGGCTGACGATAATTCCCAAAAGTATAAGGTTTGTCAGCTTCCGTAAAAGCCGGATAATCTGGGTGATACCAATCAATTAAAGAAAAGTATAAACCAATTTTTAATCCTGCCTCTCGTATGGCGGCGACAAATTCACGGACGATATCTTTATTATATTGCGATCGCTGAATTGAAAAGTCTGATTCTTGAGTATGAAACATAGCAAAACCATCATGATGTTTAGCAGTCAAAATGGCGTATTGCATACCCAAACGCTTTGCTAATTCCCCCCATTTTTGAGGATTATATTGTTGAGGATTAAAACTTGATGCCTTGCTGTGATATTCCTCAACTGGGATGTTTTGACAATGGGGAAGACTGAACACACCACCTACTAAGGGCCAAGATAACTCCCAACCAGATTGGCTACAATGTCCCCAATGAACAAACATCCCAAAACGAGCTTTGTCAAACCATATTTTTGTTGACATTTACTTAAAATTCCACAGTTAATGGCGCACGAGGGAAAGGAATTACATCTCTAATATTAGCCATTCCTGTCATAAATTGCACCAATCTTTCAAAGCCTAAACCAAAACCTGCGTGAGGAACTGTTCCAAAGCGGCGTAAATCTAAATACCACCATATAGTTGCGGCATCAATTCCTAACGTTTCAATCCGCTTTTCTAGCACATCTAAGCGTTCTTCTCTTTGGGAACCACCAATAATTTCGCCAATTTTCGGTGCTAAAATATCCATTGCGCGGACAGATTGT
>JBAVZX010000161.1:0-3285 GCA_049589015.1 Phormidium sp.
TCCCCAAACTGCTTTTGTGGCAGATTTTATTGGTGATACTAATCTGTTTCGCGGTCGGGTGATTGCTGCTGAAGGTTCAGATTTACAAGTTTTGACGGATAATAAAATGAAAATTTTGATCCAAAAACAGGAATCTGCTCCAGTTTTTCAGTCTCAAGATCCGGTAGTGGTGAGTGTGCGACCGGAGAAAATTAAACTTAGTTTTGAGTCTCCTTGTTTAAAAGGTAACTATTTTGCTGGACAGTTAAAAAATGTTATGTATATGGGAACTCATGTTCATTGTTTGGTAGAACTGGATTCTGGCGATCGCATCAAGGTAATGCAAGCTAATAATTTCGCTACTTTACCGGATGCAAATCAGCCTGTCTATGTTTACTGGAATCCTAACGATTGTCTGGCTCTAGTCAATAGTTGAATGTCTGTTGTCATTAGGGAATTTTAGCTATTTTTGCCAGACATTTTCGCCAATTAGCTCCAGGAAGTTCCTCTGATTCAATGAAAGTCAATTCATCGGGATAAAGAGTAAAATGCTGGGATTAGAACAATTTTTCCAAGAGTTAGAATCTCACTGTTTAGAGAAAGCGATCGCTACTTTCCTCAACAGTGAGGGGGAATGCTTCGTAGTGGATTTAACCAGGGAAGCAAACCGAGTAAAATATGGTTACGATCGCCATATCAAAGCCTTGTTTAGAAAAAAAATTAGCCAAGGTTGTCATCCTTATGGTTCTCTAATTTTACGTTCTTTCACTGCGGAAATCGATCATCTGACTCACTTACCTTATAAGGAACTTCGCGGTTATATTCTCAAATCCTTTGGCGATCGCTTAGAATTTGAAAAACTTTCCCCGGAGATGTTATTCGCTTGTCAAAATACAGATGCCCAAACAGGTGAACCTTTACCTTTAGAACAATCAGTGCGCTACTGTTAAAGCAGTAGGAGAAATTGATCGCCATCTACCAATTAACGATGAAAAGTCTGGCTCTAAAACGACGTAATTTTCTCAAAACAGCAGTAGCAGCAACTTCAGGACTATTGCTTTCCAGTTGTGGCTGGACGCTAGCCCAAGTAAGACCAGCTACTACTAACAAAGGTAATCCTAACAAATTATATATTTACACTTGGTCTGGTTATACTAATAACGAGTTACTAAATAAATTTACAGAAATTACTGGCGTAGAAGCAGTAGCCAACGTTTTTGATTCTAATGAGGCTATGTTAGCTAAAATTCAGGCGGGAGGGGGTGCTGACTATAGCATTATTTATCCTTCTGATTATATGGTCAGACAAATGTTAGAAATGGATTTGTTAATGGAATTAGACCACGATCGCCTCAGTGGTTTAAATAATTTGATGCCCCAATTTAAAAATCCCGAATATGACCCAGGAAACCGTCATAGTGTACCTGTTAGTTGGGGAACAACCGGGTTAATTTATAATAGCAAAAAGCTCCCAAAACCACCAGAAAATTGGGATTATTTGTGGCAAAATCAACAAATAGTATCAAAGCGCATGACTTTAATGGATGACGTGCGGGAAGTGATGGGGGCGACGTTAAAAATGTTAGGTTATTCTTATAATTCTACTAATCCCCAAGAAGTGAATCAAGCTTACCAAAAATTGCGAGAATTAAAACCTGCGATCGCATCTTTTACCACCGATGCGTGGAAAGAACAAATATTAGCAGGAGACTTGTTAATTGCAATGGGATATTCAGCGGATGCGATGGAAGTAATCAAAGAAAACCCTGATTTAAAATATGTAATTCCCAGCAGTGGAACATCTCTGTGGACAGACACAATGGTAATTCCCAAAAGCGCACCAAATCCTGATGTTGCTTATGCTTGGATTAGTTTTATGTTAGAACCTTCCGTGGCAGCACTAGTTACAGAAACCTTAAACTTTGCCACAGCGAATAATACTGCACTGAAACAATTACCGGAAAAAATCGTCAAAAATACAACATTATTCCCCCCAGAATCAGTGTTAGAAAAATCGGAAAGAATCTCTCCAGTTGGCAAATTTAGCGAAGTTTACGAAAACTACTGGACGCAACTAAGAAGCAGCTAAAATCGTCAATCCAACATCTAAAATCTAAAATCTAAAATTGAACTGTGTCTACCCAAATTCCCTCTGTAAATCCTCGCTCTAACCCACCTGTCGCCGCCAAAAATCCCAGCGGAAAAGTGGGTCAACGTTGGTGGGAACCTCTAGTATTACTTGGCCCTTCTGGGTTATGGTTATTACTATTATTAGTACTTCCCACCCTAGTAATTTTTGAATTAAGTTTAGTCCCCGGAATTAAACCCGGACAGGTAGTAAATCCTTCGGGAATAGCGAACTATATTCAAACATTTCAACCAGTATATCTGAAGGTAATTGGGCGATCGCTCTTTTTAGCCTTCGGAACCACAATAATTTGCCTAGTTTTAGGATTCCCTGTAGCTTATTGGATTGCCTTATTGAGTCCAAAAAGATGGCGCAACCTACTTTTAGTCGCCTTTGTTTTACCCTTGTGGACTTCTTCTTTGTTAAGAACTTACGCCTGGATTACCATTTTACGTCGCAGTGGAGTTTTAAATACAATCCTCGGCAATATTGGCATTCCCCCATTAGATTTTCTTTATACAGATACAGCAGTTCTCATCGGCATGAGTTACGGATTATTACCTTATATGGTATTAATCCTCTATGCTTCCCTAGAAAAATTAGACCGCAAATTATTAGAAGCAGCAGCAGACTTAGGGGCAAATCCAATTCAGACATTTAGCAAAGTTACCGTACCGCTAACTTTACCAGGAATTGCCGCCGGGTGCTTACTAGTTTTTATTACCGGATTAGGCGATTTTGTCGATCCAGAATTGCTTGGTGGTGCTTCCAGTATGACCGTTTCTCGACTGATTTATAACCAATTTTTAGGCGCAACCCAAAATTGGGGATTTGGTTCAGCATTGAGTATGTTATTAATCATGGCAGTTAGTATTGCGATCGCACTTTTAATCCGATTTGGAGAATCAACTCCCAAGCGTTAGCGACTGGGTACTCGTGACTGGGGATTGGGTTTTTCACTAATCAAATGTAGGTTTTGGAAACAGACTTATGACACAAAACAAACTTTTTCCAGCTGAATGCCCTTACGAATTAAATGAGGCATTGGATTTTAAGTTTTTCCCAGGCGAAGAATCAGACCTTTTAGATTAAAAGGATAAAAATTTTGCTGAAAATCTTAACAAATTGGCACTAGTAAAAATTAACTTGACATGATACTATCTAGATAATGGAAAAGG
>JBAVZX010000162.1:0-5264 GCA_049589015.1 Phormidium sp.
GTGTAATTTCAATATCAGATGACCCTAGTTTTCTTTTTTCCATGTTTATCTCCAATTTTGTCTAATTATGTCTGATTTTAGTATTTAATGCTCTTGCAGTCTGAACAGTGAAATGTTATACCTTGACAAGGATGAGAGTAACTGTCTATTGGCAGAATCAGGAAAAATTAGTAAGGTTTTTGAGCCGTGAGCAAAGAAGGATAATATTTTAGATGAATTATAAAAACAATTCCCCGGAAGATAATATAGAGCGACGACTGAGAGAAATTGAAACAGAGATCGATCGCCAGCATCAAACTATACCTGTAACTGCCGAGTCGCAGAATAAAAAACCTGTTGGTAGGTTAGCAAAAATGGGGCAAATGGGAAAAGCGATCGCCTTTTCAGTAGTAGCATTGGCCGGAATTTGGGTGCTAACTACTGTGGTATCTTTTGTTTCGATGATGCTGGGTTTTGTGATTGTGGGAGGTGTAATTTATGCGGCGTGGAAAATTATTTACAGTCGCTAGAATAGCCTTAGCTGCAATGGTATAAAATTTCAATGGAATTAACAATAATTAATCATGCGCTGAAAGAATGGGCGGTTGCTGTTGATGCCTTAGAAGCAGGGGAAACTATTTTATTGCTTCGTAAAGGTGGGATTCGGGAAGAGGGGAATCATTTTAAAGTTGCCCATAATGAAGTGTTACTTTACCCAACTTTTGAACATCAAAAAGCTGATTTATTAAAGCCGGAATATGCCGATCAAGTAACACCAGTAAGATCAGGTTGGCATCCAGAAACGATTCGGATTGGCGCTTGGGCAAAAATTACTGATATTTTGATGGTAAATTTTGAGCCGAGTATTAAGGCGCTGTTGCCGTTCCATGTTTGGAATGAGAAATTTGTGAGCGATCGCTTAAAATGGAAGGCACGTCAGCCAATTTATATTTTACTTTTACGCACTTACAAACTCAGCCAACCCCAAGAAATAGCTTACCTTGACGAATATGGTGGTTGCAAATCTTGGATTGATCTTAAAGAAGATATTTCTGTTGCAAATACTACACCAGTACTAACTGATACTGATTACAATAGCCGCACAAATGCAATTCGTAACTTAATCGCCAATCCTTCACCCTCTAACATACTGAATCAATCGCAGACTTAATTATTTCTTTGGGTGGATATGGGCAGGAAAGTAAAGTTACCCATAAGGGTGATGTTGTACAAAGGAAAATCATGCCACGATAGTTGACAAATTACACAAGATAAGGTAGGTTAGCTGCAAACAGAAGCTTAGGAGTGCATCCTCACACAGCCTGCTTACAGCTTCACCTCCCACAATTGAAAGTAAAGGAGATTATTATGGCTGGACAGATGTGCTGGTTGCCTGGAATTGGGACAAATGGTAACAAAATTTTACATTTGCGAACAACATCTCATGAAAATTGGCGACCTTATACAGCTTTTCCCCAGTTTTCTGTTCCTGATTATCGGGAACCGGGGGGTTCCAAAGGTTGGGCGACATATCAAAAATTATTCAGGGAAGGTTGGATTTTAGTACCCACCGCCCAAGCAAAACAAGTAATGTTTGTAAATCCCAATGCGGAAGTTGCCTAAATCTGAATTCTTCTCAGAAGTTTTCAGAATTTAGGCAGAAGGCAAAAGTAATTAAGAGGAGGTTTTTTCTTTTGCCTTTTTACACAGGTTAATTTTGGTAATGCAGACAAAATTTAGCCACAATTTAAAGTATTGATTGCTTGTCCAAAGCTTAAGCTGCTTTTTTACTAGAACAAAAACTCTTACTAGAACAAGAACTTTGACTACAAAAAGAACAATTACATAAATTTTCTTGCTCTTTTTTATTCTGGGGCGTTTCTTTGCCATTTTCTCCAGATTCATGATGAGGCTTTGGGAGTTCTTCCTTGTTAAAATCTTTGTGCTGCTCAGAAAGTATTTTTAAAACGTTAAAATACTCCTGACGTTCTACATATTTAGTTAAATTTCCCCTCAGCCTTTCATCGGCATTCTTAAACATTCGTTTCCAAGGTTCTAAAAAACTAGTTATATAATCGTAATCTATACCACTCGATTCTACCATGAGTTGAATTTGCTCTAAATCAGTAAAAAACTCGTCTAAATTATCACGAATTGCTGCTTCAATATAAGCATTACAGTTTTTACGTTTAAAGTCATCACTGTCTTTAGTAGAAATTTGCTGAGTATTTGGCTCAAATCGTGGTAATCTTTTTACTGGTAATTCCAAAGCCTCTTGATAACGGATTCTTTCAACATTTAAGGTTCTGTCTCTAGCTTTTTCTGCATCAGGAAATAGTTCAATTACATTAATTTCCTGTTCTAACATCTTGCGAACGTTGATAGTTTCTCGTCTATTGTTAAAATCTTTAAACTCATTAGCAATTGATAAACGTAGTTCAGATTTTTTTTGTTGATTAAGCTGATCAATAGCTATAATCACAGTAGTTGGTAATGTAAAAATTCCAATAACTTTCTGAAGTTTATCTAAAGGTTTATCAGAAGTTAAAGAAACATCTATTCCTAATGGAATCATTACTCCTAACCAGGAAATAAGAATGTTATTTGAATTAATTAGCTTACGAGGTTGGGAGAAATTATTTTGTGCTTGGAATGTCATGGTTTCCTTCATTGGTGTAAATTGTCTACGATAGCTCTATAGCTATGGATTCACACATTTGGATTCACGATCAGGTTTCATAAGTTTTATTTCTCTAATCTATTTAAAAATATTTAATTAGTAAAAATTATTTAAGTTGATCCCGAAATTCGCTAGGTAAAAACTTTTGAGGAAGCAAGTAATTACCATAATATTTCTCTGGAGTTTGTAATTTTCGCTACTTTTTCCAAAGTCAGTAAGTAGATGCAAATAAATAAAGTAATAATAGTTATCTAAGGATAGGGCGGGCATCCTGCCCACCCCACAAGAGCTTTTTTGTGGGGTGGGCAGGATGCCCGCCTTGGTTTTCACGCACCATTCCACCATAATTAGTGTCAATGCGTCAGTCCTGAAAGTGATTTGTTTTTAGTTTTTCTTTAATCCTTTAGTTTGGAGAAACTGTTGGACAACTTGTTTGACATCGCGACTTTCCCCTTCAACTTGAAAGTTTAAACGCTGCATTTCTGGTTCGGAAATTTTGCCACTTAGCTGTTGAAATACTTCTCGTAATTCGGGATGTTTTTGCAGAGTTTGCTGGCGAACTATTGGTACAACTTGGTATGGGGGAAAGAAAAGGCGATCGTCCTTTAAAACAGCTAAGTCGGAACGTCCAATTTTTCCATCGGTGGAATTCCCCGCAACTAAAAAGTTTTGCTGATATTTTTGTTTAACTAGCTGGTAAACTTCTTCAGGGTTACTAATCGGTTCATTTTTCAAAATGGCAGAGAAAGCTGTAGCAGTATATTCTACATAAGCGTCAATTTCACCATTAGTCAAAGCGTCGTGACAAACGAAAGTATCGCCCAGATTGAGTTTCCGTTCAACTTTTAAATCAGTATTAGCTTCGATATTTTGAGCCAGAAGTTCTCCCAAAATTAATTGTTCGGTAGAGTTTTTTGAGCCAATGGCTATTAAGTTGTCTGGTTTGACGCTACAGCTAGCGATCAACATTGCTAAACTAAAGCCCAGCACGCAAAGTAGTATGAAGTCCCGCTTTTTCATATTGATTTTTGTGTTTTGACCTTAGATGGTAGATGGTGTGCGATCGATCCCAAACTTAAATTTATCACTAATCCGATTTTGATTGATTAAAAAAAGGTAAGCATTGTAAAAATTCTTGCACCTCCTTTTCTTCAGATTTGGGAAACTCGGAAGGAGTATCTATTAACAACATTTTTCCTGATTCCATTAAGCCAATTCTTGAAGCTAATAAAAAAGCCTCTTGAATGTCATGAGTCACAAAAACCACAGTTTTACCTAATTGTTTTTGGAGTTGGAGAAACTCTTTTTGGATTTCAATTCTAGTAATTGGATCGAGTGCGCCGAAAGGTTCATCCATTAATAATAATGGTGGGTCAGCGGCGAGGGCACGGGCGACACCAACTCGTTGACGTTGACCACCTGACAATTCGTTAGGATATCTGTGGGCAAATTGTTTGGGGTCGAGTCCGACAAGTTGTAAAAGTTGATTGACTCTTTGGGAAATGCGATCGCTTTTCCACCCCTCCAAACTAGGTACTAATCCCACATTTTTTGCAATACTAAAATGCGGAAATAAACCAGTTTCTTGAATCACATAACCAATACTTCGTCGCAACTTAATCGGGTTCCATTCAGTAGTTGAAATTCCCTCGACCCGCACTTCTCCACTACTAGGACTCAGCAAACGATTAATTAATTTCATAGTTGTAGTTTTTCCACAACCACTACGTCCCAGTAATACCAAAATTTCTCCCCGTTGCACTGTGAAATTAAGGTTAGATACTAAAGGTCGCTGGTTAAGTAAGTAAGTAACATTGTGAAACTCAACAGCAATTTCGTTATCCTGAATCATGAGAAATGCTCAATTTAAGGAATAATTTTAGTATATTTGAAATGTACCGCAGGAGGAACTGTTATGAAAACTATTACTACTATTGCTACAGTCACAGCAGATGGCAAAGTTACCCTACAATTACCAGCAGATATTACCCCAGGCGAACATCAAGTAGTATTGGTGATTGATGAAAATATCAAAACAGGGAAGCCGGAAACCAAGAAAGAGCGATCGCCTTTGAATTTTCCAGTGCATGATGTAGGCCCTTGGCCTGCTAATCTTTCTTTAAGACGTGAGGATATGTATGGTGATGATGGGCGATAATTCGGTTTTTCTGGACAGGTATCGCCATAGTCTTCTGTTTTGTAAAGTTGATGAGTACTGATGAAAACAGTAAACTAGAGTTAGGAGACTTGAAAAGCTGAGTAAAAATTTGAAGATAATCGATGGATATTCAGAGCTTATATGATCGAGGGATTAATCGCTTTAACTCTGGTGACTATACAGGCGCAATTGAGGATTTTAAGCAGATTATACAAATAGATGCCAAACTTGGTCATGAATTGAATTCGATAATAACTACTATTTTGCTCGAAGAGACTAAGCTTTTCTTTGAGCAAAATGACTACAGTGGGGCAATCAAAAATTTAAATCAAGCTATTAATTTAGAACCTAATAATTCTTTCTTTTATTGCTTTAGAGGCGCAAGTTTACATCTACAAGGAGACTACTACGGGGCAATTGAAAATTTAAATCAAGCTATTAATTTAG
>JBAVZX010000163.1:0-4887 GCA_049589015.1 Phormidium sp.
TGTTTAGTAAAAGGAGCGATTAAATAATCACTAATTCCTAGTTCTTTAATCAAAGAAATGGCTTCAGATTCGTAATTAGCAGTAATTAAAAGACTTGATACCTGCAAATTATGTAAACTAGATTTGATTCGCTTCAGAATATCCTCTCTTGTGAGCGAGTAAAAGTTTAATTCAAAGATGATCAGGTCAAAATTAAGATTAACCGCTAAATTCAAGCCAACGGCGATGTTACTGATTAATGTAATTTTGAATCCCTCGATATCTAGAATTTTGGCGATATTTGTGCCAAATTCTAGACTACTGGAGTAATTATCTTCAATGATTAAGATTCTAGTCACTATTCCTCTCCTAATGTTACAAACATTGCACAGTTTTCCGTAGGCTAAAAATTTTTACCAAGGGTTTCTCATCAATAATTTTAGACACACTAATCGATAAACTTCCTCTATAGTCTCAGAAAACACCCATCAAACTTATGAGAATGACTACTGTCACATTAAAGAGAAAATTTGAAGAAAATCTGAAGAAAATCTAAAGTTTACAAAAGTTCAAATTTCCAGCCTAAACTTTGGGCCATCTGTTCAACTAATTTTATGATGTTAAAAGGTTTAACAATTACGCCAGCAACTTGCTGCAACTGAAGAAACTGCTGTCGTTCAGGAGAGAGAGTCCTAGCGGTTAATAAAACCACGGGAATTTTCCGTGTAATCGAATTTTCTTGTAGCTTCCGCAACATCTCAATACCGTTCATTTCTGGCATGGAAATATCTAGCAAGATTGCATCTAATGGTTCAGCGTTGGCGATGCGAAGTCCTTCTAAACCTGAACCTGCTAGCACTACTTGCCACCCGACTAACTCTTCTAAACAACTCTTAATGACTTCTTGAATTGCTTCATCGTCGTCAACTACGAGAATTTTTTTACTCATAATTCAATACACAAGCTGTAATTTATCTAGTCTGCAATTAACCATAATAGTTAATTAACTAGGATTACGTTTGAGGCGACGAATAATTCGCGTTGCTATTTCAGTTCCCACTACTGATTTGTTAATGTAATCATCTGCGCCAGCGGCAAAAGCTTGCTCTATTTGTTCAGTGCCAGTGTGTGAGGAAACAAACAAAATTGGCAGATGATGCCATTGGGGATCATTGCGAACTACTTGACATAATTCTACACCGTTGAAATCAGGCATTTCTAGGTCGAGGATGAGTAAATCGGGTGTGCAATCGGTGAAAATCTGCCAGAATTTTTGGGGATTTTCTAATGTTGTCACTTCTACACCCCAAGATTTTAAGAGGCTGGAGAGATGCGCTAAAGCTACCTGATCATCATCAACAATCATGATGCGATTTCTGGAAGTTTTTTGGTGTTGCTCAAGTACTTCGCTGACTACTTTAAGAATTTGATCGGCAGGCAATGGTTTGTGTAAAAAAGCACAAGCTCCTAACCGGGCAACGGCTAATCGATCGCTTAAACTTTCTCTTCCAGTTAAGGCAATTGCCGGAATAGAAGGAACACGCTGAGTTACTTCTTCTAGTAAGGTGATGCCATCTTCTCTAGCACTAGGAAAGTTCAAATCTAGGAGAACAATATCGGGTGGTTTTTGGGAAATTAATTTGCGAGCTACACTTAATTCAGTAGCAATTTCTACTCGTAATCCCCAAGCGATCGCTTCAATTCGCACCCGTTCTGCTAATACTAAATCATCATCCACAATTAAAATTAAAGGTGAGTAAGAATTCGCCGTGGTTGGTGCAACAGATGTAGATTTCGGTTGAACTTCTTTATATATTGCCGCGGCTAATTGAGAAATTCGCTTGACTTCTTCTGCCTCTAATTGTAAATAATCTAGTTGTAGTAACTCTTCCAATTCCTTAGCTAACCTTGAGCCTTCCATAAAACCAAAAATACCCAAAGATCCTGCTAATTTGTGCGCTTCTTGTCTCGCTTGTTCTTGTAATTCCTCTGTCAAATTTCCGGCAGTTAAAGCCGCTGCTGCTTCTCCGAGTGTGGCGATTTGTGCTAACATTTTGCCTTGAAACTTTTCCCATACCCTAGAAGTTGCTGCTTCTACTCGCTGACGATAATCAGCATTACTTTTTGGTTCAGGAATTTGCAAGTTATGAGCAGTATTTGTTTCTGCTTGATAAGAAGGAACGCGCAGTCGATAACCTAAACCATGAACTGTTTCAATCATATCTTTTGCCCCTGCTGCTTTCAGTTTTTGGCGCAAACATTTAACATGAGTACTCACAGTTTCTTCTCCGGGTGCTTCCGCAAAATCCCACAAGCGATCTAAAATAGCCCGACGACTAAAAATTTGCTTGGGATTTAATAAGAATAGTTCCAATAAGCAATATTCTTTCGGTGTCAGATGTAAGAGCTTTTTTCCACATCTTACTTCGTTGTTAACCGAGTCAAAGCAGACATTTTCCCAAGTAATTACCGAAGAAGACACAGCTTTTCCTCGCCGCAGTAAAGCGCGAATTCTTGCCATTAACTCTTCGGAATCAAAGGGCTTTACTACATAATCATCTGCTCCTGCATCTAAGCCCATAACGCGATCGTTACTGCTATCTTTGGCTGTTAAAAGTAGGATGGGATTTTGATATCCATTGGCACGAAGTTGCTGACAAACGCTGATTCCATCGAGTTTAGGAATTACAATATCTAGCAAAATTAAGTCATACTCAAATTCTAAAGCTAACTCCTTAGCTACTACTCCATCGGTAGCTAAGTTAACTGTATAATGATGAGTAGTGAGGGTTTCGGCTAGGGCTGAACTGGTCAAAGAGTCATCTTCCACTAATAAGATTTTCATAAACTTTTCCTGTTTAATGGAGGGAGCGATTTGCTAAATCAGAATCTAGTAATGCTGCACGGAATTCCATCTTCAAAATTAAAAAATCCTAAAGAATAAGCTATGCAACTATTTTGAATGCTTAGTTCCGACTTGTGGCACTAGCGATCGGCCAATAGCTTAATAAATAGCTCACCCCTTCTGGACGACCTGTTTAAGCTGACTGCTGAGTGCTGAGTACTGACTACTTTTATTGTCGCTGGTTTTTTAGTAGCTACTGTTACAAAAAAGAATTAATTTAGAATTGCTGTAACCCTTAATATTTATAGCGTTGGGGAGTTAGAGGAATTTAGAATACAGAAGAAAATCTAAAGTTTTGGGAAACTGGGAGATATTGAAGAGTTAATTATCTTTTAATGGCTCATCCAAAAGTTGTTTAAATATTGTCACCAATGATAATTCATGGTATACAGTACCAAATTAAGTTCATACAGCTGCGAATTCGGTAAACTGACGTAACCGGGGTGGATGAAAGGCTAAAACAATATCTTCATGAGGCACTCCTGCTTGTAGCAAATCAGTTGCAACGCCGTCTTCCGTCCAGTCTTCTTCAATCCAGATTTTTTGGTCTTTCAGACGAAGGTGAATCACGTTGCGTTTGATGCGATTATCTTGATGCCACCCCATTTTCAGAAGAAGATATTGATCGCGAATCGGGTCGAATAGTAGAGTAGATTCAACATCAGAGTTATCTGAACTGAGTTTGTGATATTCCTCTAAAATTTTCTGGATTAAGCTTCGGTAGTGGTTGAGTTTATCCATTGTTGGATGACCAAACTATTCATCTACTATCCTAATCCTTGACTCTAATTTGATTTCATTTAATTCAACAGAACGAATACGGTTCAGTAATTGGTATATGTCGATTGTAACTTGTCGCAGTTGTTCTTTACTTATGGGATTTCCATCAGCATTTTTCAGGGGATTTTCCTCTGACAGTTGTGTACCTGAATTTTCGTAATGTAAATTCGTTAAATCGATGAATTCTTGCCCTAATACCCATACAGTTTCTAGTTGCTGGCGAAACTTTTCTATTCTTGCCACTGTATCAGCATCAAGAGAATGATATTTTCTTGGGTTAAGTGCTTTTTTTACTTCTGGTGCAACAACCATTATTTGAGATAATGTTTCTTTGTAAATTGGAGGTTCAGGAGGTGTTTCAATATAAGGAATTTCTACTTGTTCAGCTACTACCGCAGATTCCCCCCATTCATCGTCTCTAGAAAGATAATTAATTGGCTTAATTACGGGTTGGGCTGAATCTATATCTTTGCATTCTATTTTAGAGATAGTTGATATCCAGTAATAAACACTATATCTTCCAATCTTTAAAAAATGTGTTTCTTCATATACTTTTATATCCAAATACTCTTTATTCAATTCCCATTTAAGTAACTGTTGCCATACAGTTTTTATTAATTGGACATCAACAGTTACTTTTACTCTCTTATCAGAACTATTCACAACACTATCATAGCTATATACATCAGCAGGAATTTTTAGATTACTGCTATTTATAAAAGTACTAATTATTTTTGAATCAATAATTTCAAGTATCAATTCTCCCTTTTGAACTTTACTAATTTGAGCTAATACTTTCTTAATCGCTGATTCATTAAGTTGAATCCAGTGATATTTGTCACCGCCATAGAGTTTTTCTCTTTCCCACAGCCATAATCTCCAAGCAAGTTTTTCTCCAAGCTTTCCTCGAATATCAATATTATTACCTTGAATTAAAAAATCATTGTATCTTCTAGTAATTTCATCACGTTTGATAAATACTGAAGTATATTGAGAAGGTGGTAGGGCTGCAATAGCAGCAATAGGAAACATAAAGAAACCATGAAACAATAAATCATTAACGTTTATTCCATGTATATAGCCCGATCTTTTGTCTCTATCACCCGATACCCTAAAAGTAATTCTTATTCTTTGCTCTGAATCATATATTAAACATCCTCCACCTATAGAACCGCCATAACCTACTCCAAGCAAAAAATACTTATTTTCGGTTAATCCTAGAT
>JBAVZX010000164.1:0-2490 GCA_049589015.1 Phormidium sp.
AAGATAATTTGAGCACTTTCGATCGCTACATCTGTTCCCGCGTGCATGGCAATACCCACATCTGCTTGAGCTAAAGCTGGTGCATCATTAATTCCATCACCAATCATAGCTACTCGACGACCTTGATTTTGCAGATCAGCCACGGCTTGCGCTTTGCCATAAGGTTGCACTTGCGCCAAAATATCGGCTGCGTCAATTCCCAATGTTTCGGCAACTACTACAGCAGCTTTTTGCTGATCTCCTGTCAGGATCATAACTCGTAATCCTAGCTGTCTCAAAGCATCCACTGCTGTAGCAGCATCAGATCTCAAAGTGTCCGTAAAAGCAATTAACCCTAACATACAAGTGCCAGTTCCCACATAAACTATGGTTTTTCCCGCCTTTGCCAGGATGCTGGCTTTCTCAATGAAATTGGAATCAATTGCTACACCATGCTGTTTCAGCCATGTTTCAGTTCCGACTAACACCAACTGCTGTTCGACTTTTGCAGATACGCCTTGTCCAGGTTCAGTATAAAAGTCTTGAGCATCAGGGATCGATAAACTAGTTTGAGTTGCTGCTTGGTGAATGGCGGAACCTAAAGGATGGCGGCTACCACTTTCCGCGGCGGCGGCGAGTTGGAGTAGGGAAAAGTTAGCTAAAGGAGAGTTTTTTGATTCTAAATCTCTGCTGGGAATACAGTCAGTGACGGTAGGATAACCACTCGTGAGGGTGCCTGTTTTGTCGAAAACTACTGTATCTAATGCGGATACTCGTTCTAAAACGTCTCCACCTTTAATCAGTAATCCCAGTTCTGCGCCGATGCCAGTACCCACTAAAATGGCTGTTGGGGTGGCTAGTCCCAAGGAACAGGGACAAGCGACAACCAAAACTGCGATCGCTAATTTTAAACTCAACAGTAATGGTGATAAATGATGTGCCAGATGATGTGCGCCATCACTCATTCCTCCATTAACTAAAACATCAGGCCAAATCCGAGTTCCGGCAAAGTACCAAAATAAAAAGGTAAGTGTAGCTATTGTGATTACGGCGTAGGTGAAGTAACCTGCTACGGTATCGGCTAATCTTTGCACTGGCGCTTTGCGAATTTGGGCGGTTTCTACTAAGCTAACTATTTGAGCTAAGGTGGTATCCTTACCTGTACGGGTGGCTTGAATAGCGATCGCTCCACTTTGATTCAATGTTCCCGAAGCAACAAGTGAGCCTTTTTTCTTACTCACAGGTATCGCTTCTCCGGTAAGCATTGACTCGTTTACCGTAGTTTGTCCTTCCACTACTTCGCCATCTACAGGGATCTTTTCTCCCGGCAATACCTGTAAAAATTCTCCCACACGCACCTGATCGGCAGGAATTTCCACACTATTTTGCCCGAATGCTGCCACACTAGGATCGGCGATTAAACGCGCCATCCGCGGTTGTAGCGAAAGCAAGGCTTCAAAGGCAGCGGCGGCTTTTACTCTGGCTTGTTGTTCTAGGGTTCTCCCTAAGAGGATAAAGCCTAAAAGCATTACTGGTTCATCAAAAAAGCATTCCCAACCTAATTGGGGAAATAGTAGCGCGATAACACTTGCTGTATAAGCAGTAAAAGCCCCCAACCCAACTAAAGTATTCATGTTGGGAGAACCCTGTCTCAGTCCCCGAAAACCATCTACTAGAATAGAACGACCTGGCCCTAATAAGGTAGCAGTAGCTAGTCCCCAGTGAAACCAAAATGAAGTGAGAATGGTAGAATGTTCGTCTGGAATTAGGGAATGTTGCGTAAAATGACCAATTCCTGACAAAATAATCAGAATTCCTGCTATTATCAGTCGTCGAATTGAAGATTTAATTTCCTGACGGTGGCGTTCGGCTGGACTAACATAATCGCTGCTGGTTAATTGATTTTGCGAAGATCTCGGTTGACTGGGGAAACCCGCATCTGTCAACTTAGCGGCTAAAGTAGCAGGTTCGACTTTACCGGATTTTACTTCACAAACTGCCACTTCGGTAATCAGGTTGACACAGGCAGAAATTACGTCTGGATGTTGTGTTAGCTGATTTTCTACTGCTTTGACGCATCCAGCACATTTCATCCCTGTAACATCCAGGGTAATTTTTTCTGATTCTGAGTGAGAGTTGGCGATCGTTGATTCGCTGGCAACTTGCATAGATTTTATAATTTACCGTGACACCTACGCGCTTCAATAGTTTACCTATTTTGAGATTAGGCGAAATGTGAACCAATTGGCTGTATCTAAACAACTTTTTCAACTCTATCTGGAAATAGGTGCTATACCAGAAGTTAATTGGTTTCCTTTTTTACATTCCACTACCTAAAATAAACAAACTAATCAAAGTGCCGCTATTCCAAAGACTGTGGAGAAAAATTGGTGCTAAGAGATTGCGCGATCGCGTGTAAACTACACCTAATACTATGCCCAAAGTTGTTAATGGGAGAACTTCGGAAAGGCTGAGATGCGCGATCGCAAAAATTAAACTACTAGTAATAAT
>JBAVZX010000165.1:0-5955 GCA_049589015.1 Phormidium sp.
TTTTAAGTCCCCCTTAGCAAGGGGGGAACCAGAGGAAACAAGACTCTCTTTAAGTCCCCCTTAATAAGGGGGATTTAGGGGGATCTGCGATTTGATATAAAATGGGAACTTGTTGGCGATCGCAGCAATCATTGAATAAAATAACTTAGCGAGACTGTTAGGCAAGAGGAATTATGAATACAGAGAAGTTGAGTTTGCTTGGTTGTAGTTCTCTAGCTGTAATTTTATTATCCAGCAATGCGGCGATCGCTGGGGAAATTAACTTACAACCCACTAATAGTTTAGATAGTGCTATCGCACAATCAAACCTGCAACAATTGACTATAGAAAATAATGATAGACGATCGGAAATTATCAGATCGATTGTTGGTTGTAATTGTCCATCTTGCCAAAGTCGTGTAGAAAGAATGACTAATAGCCCAAATTTGTTTTAGATTAACTTAATGCGATCGGAAATCTCTCTTTCTGGGGTGTAATTTCCGATCGCATCACCCCCAAAACCAGCAACCTGTTTCCTGATACGCTAGGGTAGGAATGAAAAATAATTCTGAGTTCCTACGGTGTTTACTAAACGTCCTGCTATATCTTTAACTTTAATCATCCTGCTGCTAAGTTCCCTAACTGCTTGCGCCAATAATCCAGCCAGCAAAAACTTAGAACAAACCTTCGCAGCAGATCCACAATTAAAACAAACCCCTGCTAACTTAGGGGAAAATGTTGCTAATACGAAACCCCAAAATCAACCATTAGCACAACTACCCGCTGATTTTCCTACAGAAATTCCCCGTTACCCCAACGCACAATTACAGGAAGTAACCTCCACATTACCAGTTACTAACACTCGCTGGTTTACTCCTGACAGCGCAGATAAAATTCAGAATTTCTATAAACAACAATTTCAAGATAATAACTGGCAAATTTTAGATCAACCCAATCAACAAACAGGTAATTTAGAAGCACGTTTAAACGATTTAAAAGTTACTGTTGCTGCTGTACCTACACAAAATCCCGGAGTTACAGAATTTACTATTCAATACCTTAAAGAAACACCGCAAACAACTGCCGAAAAAACCCCAGAAAGTAACGTTACAGCTTCCCCCACAACAGAAGCAACCCCGGAAGTAGCTGCGACACCAACACCACAAGAAACTTCCGCACCTGATGCCACCATTTTAACTGGAACATCACTAACATTTTCCGATATCAACAAAACCCCCAAAGAATTACGTTCTTTTGTAACTGAATTAGGAGAATTAGGAGTATTAACTCCCGCCAAAACAGGGAAAACTGATGACAACACTATAGTATTTGAACCAAACAAAGTAATTACTAAAAGAGAATTTGCCCGTTGGTTAATGGCAGCAAATAATCAAATTCAAGCCAATCAACCAGCAAAACAAATGCGTTTAGCTAACGAAAGTTCCCCACCAACATTTCAAGACGTACCTCCCACTGATCCAGACTTTGCGGCAATTCAAGGATTAGCAGAAGCGGGAATAATTCCTAGTCAACTTTCAGGAGATAACACTGCATTATTGTTTCGTCCTGATGCGCCATTAACCCGCGAACAAATGATACTTTGGAAAGTTCCTTTAGACACAAAATTAACAACTTCCGGCGCAACTTTTGATGCAATAAAACAAACTTGGGGTTTCCAAGATACCTTTAAAATTGAACCGAAAGCCTTAAAAGCATTATTAACAGATTTCCAAAACGGAGACGCTTCTAACATTCGTCGAGTTTTCGGATATACTACTTTATTTCAACCCAAAAAACCCGTAACTCGCGCCGAAGCAGCGGGAACAATTTGGTTTTTTGGTACTGCAACTGAAGGAATATCTGCTAAAGAGGCATTGAAAGTGAAAAATCAATCTAATTCAACACAGAATTAAACACTTACTGGGGATGACAGGCAAGATGCCTGTCCTACGGAACTGGGATTATTCAACGAAGCCAAAAACCCTCATAAACATCTGTGTTCATCTGTGTTCATCTGTGGACATCTGTGGTAAAAAAAAAGATAGAAACCAAAGCCAAAAACTCTGATAAACATCTGCGTTAATCTGCGTTAATCTGCATTCATCTGCGTTAAAAAAAACCAAAAATGTCCACTTCAACCTACGACAACTTATTCAATATCATCGAACAATTAGTATTACATCATTCGCCCAGTGGCGCAGAAAGTGAAATCGATCGCCTCTTACTCCAACACTTTGAAACCTTACAAGTAAAAGCCTGGATCGATCGCGCCGGAAATGCGATCGCCCACCTCCCCGGAAAAGATTCTACCAGATCGATCGCCATCACCGCCCACAAAGACGAAATCGGCGCAATAGTTAAAAGCATCGAATCAGAAGGAAAAATCCAAATACGCAGACTAGGCGGCGCATTTCCTTGGGTTTACGGCGAAGGAGTACTAGACTTACTAGGCGACAATCAAACCATCAGCGGCATACTCTCCTTTGGATCTCGCCACATCTCCCACGAATCACCCCAAAAAGCCCAACAAGAAGACAAACCCTTACATTGGGAAGACACCTGGGTAGAAACCAAACTCACAACCGCAGAACTAGAAGCAGCAGGTATTCGCCCCGGAACTCGCGTCGTCATTGGCAAACACCGCAAACGCCCAATTCGCCTCAAAGACCACATCGCCAGTTACACCTTAGATAATAAAGCCTCGATCGCCATCCTCCTAGCCCTAGCCGAAAATCTCAAACAACCCGCAGTCGATACCTATTTAGTCGCCTCAGCAAAAGAAGAAGTCGGCGCAATAGGAGCACTCTATTTTACCCAAAACCAAAAACTCGAAGCCTTAATCGCCCTAGAAATTTGTCCCCTATCCAGCGAATACCCCATTAAAGATGGAGAAGCACCAGTTTTACTATCACAAGACGGCTACGGAATATATGACGAATCATTAAATAACGACCTGCGAACCGTCGCCAAAGAACTAGGCATACCTTTACAATTAGCAATTCTCAGTGGTTTTGGTTCCGATGCCTCGATCGCCATGAAATTCGGTCACGTCGCCCGCGCTGCTTGCTTAAGCTTTCCCACCCAAAATACCCACGGTTATGAAATCGCTCATCTCGGTGCGATCGCCAACTGCATCCACATCCTACAAAAGTACTGTGAAAGCCACAAGGCAGAAGATAAAATATTCCCCTAGTCCCCTAGTCCCCAGTCCCCAGTCCCGAATAATTAACAATGTGTAAACCAGACTCGGATAATTCGTATTATTTCCTACAATAGGATAGCCGGGGAATTGATTAGGAAGAATATAGTCGATTATGCCCAAAACTGTTGCCGATGTAATGAGCCGCGATCCGATTTCAGTGCGGCCCGAAACACCTCTCCAAGAGGCGATTAAAATAATGGCCCAGCGACGCATCAGTGGACTGCCAGTAGTGGATCAGGTTGGCAAATTAGTGGGTGTGCTCTCGGAAACAGACTTAATGTGGCGGGAAACAGGAGTGACTCCACCAGCATATATCATGATTCTTGATAGCGTGATTTACTTAGAAAATCCTGCCCGTTATGATCGAGACTTGCACAAAGCTTTGGGGCAAACAGTGGGAGAAGTGATGACGAAAGACTCGTTAATTACCTCAGATCCCGATCAACCTTTGCAGAAAGCAGCACAACTAATGCACGAAAAAAGTGTCCGTCGCTTGCCAGTAATTGATCGTGCTGGCCATATTGTAGGCATTCTCACTCGTGGAGATATTATCCGAGCAATGGCAGCCAGTCAAGACTAGTTCATTAGTCCTGGTCATTTGCCATTGAATCACATAAAGATTTTAGATTTGCGATCGGACCATCCAAAATCTAAAATCTAAAATCTAAAATCTAAAATCTTTTGACCTGTGACCAATCAGCTTTGTTCTTTGAAAAACCCTTTTACTGACAAATGACCATAACTCCTGACTCTGTGCAAAAATTGCTTCGTTCAGAGGAACTTAGCGATCGCTTACGCGCCGTCAACCAACTGCGCCAGTTGGACAGACGTAACGCCTTTAGGCTAGTTCAAATACCAATCAAGGACAGCAACTCCAGAGTACGTTATGCTGCTGTCAGTCAATTAGACACCCTTGGTTGGGAAAATCTAACAAAATCTTTCGAGATCTTGCGCGATCGCCTGCTGAACGACTCGGAAGTAGACGTACAAGCCGCCGCCGCTGACTGTCTGGGAGCTTTAAAATTTAAAGAAGCTTTCCCAGACTTAGAGCAAATTTACCACAATACCTCCGAATGGTTACTACAAGTTAGCATCATCGCCGCTTTAGGAGAAATGGGAGACAGCCGAGCTTTTGACCTACTTGAAGAAGCCCTGAAATCTGAAGTAGATTTAGTCAAAATAGCCGCCATCAGTTCCTTCGGTGAATTAGGAGATTTACGTGCAGTTCACTTCCTCAGTGACTACGCCAAAGATCCAGACTGGCACATTCGCTTTCGGGTAGTCCAATCACTCAATCGTTTAGGTAGTCCAGAAGCCCTCGCTATACTGCAAACAATGACCAACGATGAAGTAGAGCAAATCGCCCAAGAAGCTAGGAACTCTTTGCCGATCGCTTAGATTAGCTATTTTCTCCTACTTATCCTCAATCTTTCTTGGGAAAAGTAGGGGAATTTTTTTACTCCAAACTTCCCCAGCAAAATGATCAATTCCCATTAAATTTAGAAGAGATCCAACATCGGATAAATTACTATCCTTGACGGTGATTATTGTTATAGTGAATTCTCGCACCAGCCCACATTAATTTTTCCCGTAAAGTCTGATAATAAGAATAGTTTTCTCGTAAAATAATAAACTTACCAAGACAATCAGCCATTCGGACATCCACTCTTTGTCCAGGCCAAATTGCAGTTGCTAATACACCATCCATCCAGAGTTTAGTATTTAAATCATAATCTGCCAAAGGCCAAATACTTACCACAGAGCCAGCAGGTAAAACTAACGGACGACTCGCTAAACTTAAAGGACAAATCGGAGTAACCGTGATCGCGTGCATCCCATCATGAATAATTGGCCCATTAGCAGAAACAGTATAACAAGTTGAGCCCGTAGGCGTAGCCACAATTAACCCATCACCTTGATATTGATCCACCACCTCACCATCAATTTCCATCTCTAAAATTGAAGTAATCATCCGATCGGCAGAAGCAGGTTTGACACACATTTCATTTAAAGCCAAAAACCGCTGACTCATCGGTTCTTGATTAGTGCGATCGCCCTCAAACAACACCGCCTGCAACATCATCCGCCGTTGAATAGCATAACGATCTTCCAACAACCGATCCCAAACCTTTTCTGTATCCTTAAATTCCTCAAATGGCTGAGTCAAAAACCCCAAATGTCCCCCCACATTTACCGCCAAAATCGGAATCCCTTCCGGCGCTAAATGCCTCGCCGCTGCCAATACCGTACCATCCCCACCCAACACCAAAGCCAAATCTATTTTGTGAATTGATGAAGCCAAAAAAACCGGATAAGGATTATCCTTTGATCCACTCGGCCCCAATAACACCTGACAATTCCGATTTTCCAATTGTCGCGCACAATTTTCCGCCCATTGCCGACTTAGATCATCACCTGCCTTGTGTGCAATAATTATGTGTTTTAGCTGCACTTAATAACACACTCCAGTCATTATATTTTTCAGGAGATTAGGGACTAGGGACTGGGAACAGCAGAAACACAGGAAGGAAAAACTCAAAATGCAAAACTATCTTCCAGTCCCCAGTCCCCGATCACCATTTCAACAAATTAAACGCCTCCATATCCACCGTATCGCGGTTACGGTAGATAGCCAGAACAATTGCTAAACCTACAGCTGCTTCAGCGGCGGCGACAGTAATTACAAACACGGTAAACACCTGTCCTTTAATTGCTTGGGAATCTAAAAAATTAGAAAAACCCATCAAATTCAGATTTACGGCATTGAGTAGTAA
>JBAVZX010000166.1:0-3324 GCA_049589015.1 Phormidium sp.
GGCAACTGAAAAATAATACAATTTCTAGGGCAGCCAAAACTCTACAATTTGCTCCGATTAGCTTTGATGTCTCCTTCCAAGAAATGTTCTCCACCTGGTTGTCTGGAGGCACACTAGTATTGATTAGCGAAGAATTGCGCCAAGAACCAGTAGCCTTATTACATTTACTCCAAGAACAAGCCATTGAAAGACTGTTTCTTCCCTTTGTTGGTTTACAACAGCTAGCCGAAGCAGCCATTAACAGCACATCGGTTTTGACCAATCTCCGAGAAATCATTACTGCTGGTGAACAGTTACAGATTACTCCAGCAATTTCCCGCTGGTTAAGCCAACTAACCAACTGCACCCTGCACAATCATTATGGGCCATCAGAGAGCCACGTCGTTACCACCTTTACCCTAACCAATTCAGTACAGAGTTGGCCGCTACTTCCGCCCATTGGTCGCCCCATTGCTAACACCCAAATCTACATTCTCGATTCCCATCTCCAACCAGTACCCGTAGGTGTCCCAGGCGAATTGCATATTGGTGGAGTTTCCTTAGCCCGCGGCTACCTCAACCGACCAGAATTAACTCAAGAAAAATTTATCCAAAATCCCTTCTGCAATGAACCCAATTCCCGCCTCTATAAAACCGGAGACTTAGCCTGCTACTTACCAGATGGCAACATCAAATACCTGGGACGCATCGACAACCAAGTAAAAATCCGCGGCTTCCGCATCGAAACGGGTGAAATTGAAGCAGTTTTGTGTCAACACCCCTTAGTGCAAGAGAGTGCTGTCATAGTCAGAGAAGACAACCCAGGGGATAAATGTTTGGTAGCTTACTTAGTACCAAGTCTAGCTTTTTGGGAGACTGAGACACTCGCTACTAAACCCGATACTGATTACACCAACAATCCCCTACAAGGCAAGTTAGTCCAAAAGCTAGTGCCACAAGTGCGTGAATTTATCCAACAAAAGCTACCCAGTTACATGGTGCCGCAAGCTTTTGTCCTTCTTAATGCTTTGCCTTTGACTCCCAATGGTAAGGTAAACCGTCGTGCTCTACCCGCACCGGATATAAGCAGAAATCTGGCTACTGGTTTTGTTTCCCCACGCACCCCAATAGAAGCTCAACTGGTGCAAATCTGGAGTGAAGTCTTGGGCATTGCCAGCATTGGTGTTCAGGACAATTTCTTTGAACTGGGTGGACACTCGATAAAAGCCACTCAACTTATGTCTCAATTGCGGGAAGCATTTAAAATTGAGTTGCCCTTGCGCGAACTATTTGAGAAACCTACTGTAGCTGAGTTAGCAGCTACAATTGCCGCCAAACTTGAAAATTCGGCGACAATTGTTGGCAATACACACAAGGATTTAAATGCAGAAGCAGTTTTAGACCCAAGCATTCAGCCGACTCTTGTATCTTTTACATATACAAGGGAACCAAAGAGTATATTTTTGACAGGAGCCAGTGGCTTTCTGGGAGCTTATTTATTATATGAACTTCTAGAACAAACTCAGGCTGATGTCTATTGTCTGGTTCGTTCTGCTCATGAACAACAGGCTCAACAGAAGCTGCAAAGCCAGATGGAATCTTTCCAAATCTGGAAGGATGTTTTCAGTCCTAGAATTATCCCTGTTGTTGGGGATTTGTCGAAAAAATTACTCGGTCTTAGTGCATCCCAGTTTCAAGATTTAGCCAGTAAAATTGAGATCATTTATCACAATGGGGCGTGGGTGAGTACAGTTTATTCTTATTCAACCCTCAAAGGTGCAAATGTTTTAGGGACGCAGGAAGTGTTAAGATTAGCTAGCAAATTTAAGCTCAAGCCTGTTCACTTCATTTCGACGATTGGTGTATTTGCTTCTCAGGCTTATTTTCAAATGAACATAATTCCCGAATCCGACCCCCTTGAGTACAGTCAAGATATTTATAATGGCTATGCTGCGAGTAAGTGGGTAGGAGAGAAGTTGGTGATGAGTGCGGGGGAGCGCGGATTGCCTGTTTCTATCTACAGATGCCCCAGAATCATAGGACACAGCCAAACAGGTATCTCCAATCCTGATGATTTTTTGTCCAAATTGATTCCTGGATGCCTTCAGTTAGGAATGGTGCCAAAATTTGATCTTTGGGCAGAAAACATTGTTCCCGTTGACTATATCAGCCGTGCTGTTATTCATCTATCGCAACAGCAAGAGTCTTTGGGAAAAGCTTTTCACTTGGTCAATCCTAGTTCTACTCCGCTCAATGATCTGTTCAACTTAATTCGGGGTTTGGGCTATGCACTAGAGGATGTTTCCTATCAACAGTGGCGATCGCATCTCACCCGAACTAATCAAGTATCTTCAAACGAGATTTTGCTGTCACTTATGGCTATTTTTCCCGAAGAAAACATTGAAATAACTCATAAACGTCCTGAGTTGGACTTGACCAATACTCTTGCTGGATTAGCAGGTACAGATATTGTTTTCCCAACTATTGAGGAAGGTTTAATCAAGAAATATTTGTCTGATTTCATGATTAGGGGATTAGTACCGAAACTTTCGTTTTAAAGGGTTGTCTGTACTTAGGGTTCTAAAAATCGATAAGTGGTGACGAATTCGAGATAAAATTGTAACTGTCTCCTCGTCACTTGATGATCGAAGATTAAAAGAATACTCGAAGAAAGAGAAAAAATCAAGCATCTAATCACTCCAAAAGTATTCAGAAAATCACCAAACAACGAGTCATATTTGTCTAACTAAAGGTTTCCTATGTCCAAGGACTCTCCAACACCATCACCTGCACTATTTTTCAATGCAGTTAACGCTTACCAACAGACAGAAGCAATTAAAGCTGCGATTGAACTTGAGATTTTTACTAATATTAGTCAAGGAATCGAGTCCGTTGAATCGCTAGCACAAAAATGCCAAACCTCCGAGCGAGGGATGCGGATTTTATGCGATTACTTAGTGATCGTTGGCTTTTTAGCTAAGGAAGCCCAAGGCTACAGGCTCACACCTGACTCCGCCATGTTCTTAGATAAAGGTAGCAAAACTTACATGGGAAATGTAGTTGACTTTTTATTATCTCCCTTAATCACTAACGGGTTCAATCACCTTGCTACTGCCGTTCGCCAGGGTGGAACTGTAGTACCTTCGGAAGGAACTCTATCACCCGACAATCTAATCTGGGTAGAATTTGCTAAAGCAATGGCACCAACTATGCTAATGCCAGCAAAATTAACTGCTCAAATGGTGAATGGGGATTCTCAACAAAGCATAAAGGTGCTGGATATATCGGCAGGTCACGGTTTATTTGGTATCGCGTTTGCTCAACAAAACCCCAATGCCGTAATTT
>JBAVZX010000167.1:0-1858 GCA_049589015.1 Phormidium sp.
AATCAGAAACGGAAGTTTTACAAATAGCGGCGGCGTTAGAGTCATATTCTGAACACCCAATCGGAGAAGCAATTTGTCGTTTTGCTGCTGAAAAAATGACGATTCCAACTGTTACCGAAGTTCAAGCACATCCCGGACAAGGAATCAAAGGTCAATTAAATTCTCAATCAATTGTAGTTGGTAATTTAAATTTTGTCCAGTCTTTAATTCCTGAATTAAATCCAGAGTTAATTCAGCAAGCAAGGGAGTTTCAACAAACAGGAAAAACTGTAGTTTGGGTAATTTGCGACAATGAAGTTTTAGGATTAATTGTGATTGCGGATCAAGTGAGAGTAAATGCTGTTAGTGCGATCGCATCTCTAAAAAAACTCGGCATCGAACATTTAATTATGCTCACAGGCGACAATAAAGAAACTGCGGAAAGTGTCGCGCAAGCAGTGGGTATTTCCGAAGTAAAAGCAGAACTATTACCCGAAGATAAACTACACTTAATCCGTCAACTACAAAAGCAATATGGTGCAGTAGCAATGGTAGGTGATGGTATTAACGATGCACCCGCTTTAGCACAAGCAACAGTAGGAATAGCGATGGGTGCAGCAGGTAGCGATGTCGCCCTAGAAACCGCTGATATTGTATTAATGACCGATCGCTTAGAAAAAATTGCCACTGCTGTAGAATTGGGAAGGCGATCGCAAACAATCGTCAAACAAAACATCATCTTCGCCTTAACTTTCATTGTCCTCCTACTAATAGCTAACTTCGCCGGAAACATCACCTTACCCATAGGAGTAATTGGACATGAAGGATCAACAGTCTTAGTAACATTAAGTGGACTAAGATTACTGAGAGGATAGCGCAAAATCTAGGTTTTTTTTTACCACAGATATCCACAGATAAACACAGATGAACACAGATGTAAGCGCAGTCTTTTGGTAGAGTACAATGATATATAGCAATTCTGTTCTCTCTTCTCTTCCCTCTGCGTCCTCTGCGTCTCTGCGGTTCAAAAAAAATCAATATTTCTCAGTGGTTTAATTCCCAAAAACTCGCCAACAATGAATCAACCTATAAATTCCCCATTCCGTTATGCAGGCGGCAAATTTTACGCCCGAAATCTCATCTTAAAACACATTCCCCCTCACTTCCATTATGTAGAACCTTTCGCTGGCGGAAGTTCCATTTTTTTTGCCAAACAAAAGGTCAAAAACAATTGGCTAAACGATATTGACGAAGCACTAATAAACACATACTTAATCATTCGCGATCGACCCGAACAATTAATTAATTACCTAGCAGGAGAACAAGCGACAAAAGAAAGACACGCCTATTATAAAAATGAGTTTATACCACAAAACAAATTAGAAGCAGCAGCCAGATGGTTTTATCTAAATCGTACCTCATACTCAGGGATAATGAAACCACAAAACTGTTATTGGGGATATGGTGATAAATATAGTATGCGTCCTGAAAATTGGCCTAGAAATATTCGCCGCACTTCGGAGAAACTGCAAAATGTTCAGTTAACTTGTTTGGATTTTGCCGAAGTTATTAAAACTGTTCCCGATGATGCTTTTTTGTTTATCGATCCTCCTTATTTTAATGCCGATCAAGACAAGTTTTACACTCATTCTTTTTGCCGAAACGATCACTATAGGCTATCTGAAATACTTAAAGAACACAAGGATAGAATTAAGTTTTTGATTACTTATGATAATAGCCCGGAAGTGAGAGATTTGTATGAATGGGCGATGGAAATGCACGATAAAGAGTGGAATTACACAATTAATAGAACCGACGATCAGAAAAAGGGTGAGAACAAAGCCAAAAATTTTAAGGGGGAACGTTATAAGGGTAAGGA
>JBAVZX010000168.1:0-11139 GCA_049589015.1 Phormidium sp.
GGCCCCGGTTTATTAGATATTAGGGGTCAAAAGTATCATCATCCTTTTGATGGTGATGGGATGATTTGTGCTTTCAGTTTTACTAATGGTAAAGCTTACTTTCAAAATCGCTTTGTCCGCACTCAAGGTTTTGTCGAAGAACAAAAAGCCGGAAAAATTCTTTATCGTGGCGTTTTTGGCACTCAAAAACCTGGTGGTTGGTTAGCTAATGCTTTTGATTTAAGAATTAAAAACATTGCCAATACTAATGTAATTTATTGGGGTAAAAAACTCCTGGCACTTTGGGAAGCTGCTGAACCTTATCGCCTTAATCCAGATAATTTGGCGACTTTGGGAATGGAAGATTTTGATCGTGTTTTACAAGAGGGAGATGCTTTTGCGGCTCATCCCCGCATTGATCCTAGTTGCAAATGGGATGGTGGCAAACCCAGATTAGTTAATTTTTCCATTAAACCAGGACTTTCTACTACTATTACTATTTACGAGTTAGATGAGTCTGGCAAAATTATCCAACGTCATGCTCATTCTGTTCCTGGTTTTGCGTTTATTCACGATTTTGCTATTACTCCAAATTACTGTATTTTCTTTCAAAATCCAGTATCTTTTAATCCTTTACCTTATGTTTTTGGTTGGCAAGGTGCAGGTCAGTCTGTTAAATTTAACCCAAAAGAGCCGACACGCATAATCATCATTCCGCGTCATTCTAATACTTCTATTCCGTCGGGAGTAAAAATTTTAGAAACGAAATCGGGTTTTGTTTTCCATCATGCAAATGCTTTTGAGCAGGATAACGAAATTTATATAGACTCGGTTTGTTATGAATCTCTCCCTACGGTTGATCCAAACGCTGATTACCAAGAAACAGATTTTGATGCGCTTTCTCCCGGACAACTTTGGCGCTTTGTGGTTAATTTGAATGAGCAAACCGTGCGGCGACAAATGTTAGAAAGTCGCTGTTGTGAGTTTCCTTGGGTGCATCCCGCCAAAGTAGGCAGACTGCACCGTTATTTATATCTTGGTGCGGCTCATGAAGAGTCAGGAAATGCGCCGCTTCAGGCAATTTTAAAGATCGATCAACTTTCTGGCGAAAGACAACTGTGGAGTGCTGCACCAGAGGGTTTTGTCAGTGAGCCTGTTTTTGTTCCTGCTACTGATGCGGTCAATGAAGATGATGGTTGGATAATGACCTTAGTATATGATTCAGCAGATCATCGATCAAATCTGGTAATTTTAGATGCTCGCGATTTGCAGCAAAAACCAGTTGCTCGGTTACATCTGAAACATCACATCCCCTACGGATTACATGGAAATTTTACGCCAAAAGTATTTGAGATTAAAGAATTATGTGACTAAAGTAATAAATTGGTAAAAAACTTAATCTTTGGAGCGTTAGTTGTTTTAACTTTTGTGGGATTTATAATTTTAGAGGGTTGACGGGGAAAAATATAAGCAGTAATACTAATGCCAAATAAAGCATTACTTGCTTCCCCCCTAGATTAGCCAATCAGCAGGGTGCTAACCAGGTAAACCCAGATGAAATTCACAATAGTTATTACTACTTATAATCGTTTGTCTTTATTAAGACGCTCAATAGCTTCTGCCTTAGCTCAAAGTGTACCCTGTGAAATAGTGGTAGCTGATGATTGTTCTTCTGATGGTACAGAAGCATATCTCTGTAATTTGCAGGAAGAACTTTCTGCCAAAGGAGACAATCGTTTAGTTTATCACCGCAACTCACATAATATGGGTCATGCGGCGACAATTAATGCTGGAGTAAAAGTGGCTACGGGAGATTGGATTAAGCCTGTAGATGATGATGATTATTTGGCAGCTAATTGTATTGAGGAAATTACACAAGCGATCGCTCTCCGTCCTCAAGCTGTTATTTGCTCCTGTCAAGCAGCACAAGTTGATGTTCAGCAAAATGAACTTAGCCGCACGCGCAAAACTGGCCCAGGTAAAGTTTTTTACATTCCCCAAGAAGACATTCATTATGGAATGCTACTCGAACAAATTCCCTTTGGTACTCCGATTCAAGTAGCTTTTCGTCGTGATGCTTTCCTGAAAACAGGAGGCTGGGATTCGCGGTTAGATGTTAATTTCGATGATATCGATTCTTGGGTAAAAATTGCTCAATTTGGCGATGCAATTTTTATTAATAAGTGTTTAGCTTACCGCACGGTTTGGCCTGGTGGTTATAATCACAAGTTCTCACTAAAAAGGCGACTAGATACTCACATTGAACTCAAGGAAAAGATTTATCCTTTAGTTGCTCAAAAGCATCAGGATAATATTCCTAATATCGAAGCTTTTCGTAATTATCTCAAATTGCATTGGGCTTTAGTTGCTGTTAAACAGCGTAGTGTGAGCAATGCTTTGAGTTTTGGTTTACCTGCTGTTTTTTATATTCCGGCTTGGCAACTTTTATTCATTGCCATCATTTCCCGTTACAATCAACAGTTTTTGTTAGAAAAGCAATTGGATAAAAACATTTGGGTATGGACAAAACTTTCGACTTTAGTTGGCAAACATCATTGTTCTACTAGCTCATATTTTGAGAATATTCGCAATTACCTCCGATTACGTCATAGTTGGAGTTCCTTGAAGCAAGGCAAATTTTTGATGGCTATGAAACTCGCTTTTCCTGCGGTGTTTTCTTTACCTGCTTGGAAGCTATTCCTTAAATCAATCATTTCATCCCACCAACACCAGAAAGACTCTTTGATTCGTAAGTTTGTCTTAGTTAATTGATTTTTGCCTAAGCATTAAAAATCACTCTTTAGAGTCTGACCAATGACCAACTAATTAATAATAACTACCAGACTTGCGGTGATGAACTGCAGTAACGCCATCAGGTGTTAAAACTTTTCCTTCATCTGCTGTGGCATAAACTAACCAATGATCGCCGCATTCCATCCGATTTTGTACTGTACATTCTAGATAAGCTAAAACATCTTTTAAAATCGGAGAACCGTTTTTCGCTTCTTCAGTTTCAATATCTGCAAAACGGTCTTCTCCAGGAGCAAAATTTTTCATGAAATGCTTCCGTAACTGTCGCCCTTCTGCCAAAATATTCAATATAAACTTATCGCCAGTGTGAGTCATTGTTTCTAAAGCGCGATCTTTAGCGACAGCCACAGTCAGTCCTGGGGGATTAAAAGTTGCTTGGGAAACCCAAGAGGCTAACATACCGCTTTTTAGGTCGCCTTTTTTAGTAGTAACTACACACAAAGAACCGATAATTCTACCGACAGCTTGCTCAGTTCTTGCTGCTTGAGAGTCGCCTACAGGTTGACGTGAGGGGCGAACTTTTTTGGCTTTTTTCAAAGCTTGAGCAAAGTCAGTTCCGGCTTCTTCGCAATATTGCAATGTTGTGTCTTCGGGTTTAAATTTAACGCGAATTGGTTCAAATCCAAACCGATAACCTGCGTCTTTTAGTTTACCTTCAATTAAATCAATTGCTTCGCCACTCCAACCAAAAGAACCAAAAACGCCTGCTAATTTAGTTTTAGCTGCCGTGGATAAAACTATTCCTAAAGCTGTTTGAATTTGGGTTGGTGCGTGACCTGCTAATGTGGGAGAACCGATAATAAATCCATCGGCTTTTTCAATTGCGGCTTGAATTTCTGTAGGTTCGGAAAATTCGCAATTAATTGTTTCAACGCTGACTCCAGATTTAGTAATGCCTCGGGCGATCGCCTGCGCCAAAGCAGCAGTGTTACCATAAGCTGAAGCATATAAAAGTGCCACTGTTGCTTCTTGATTCTTCTGTTGCTGACACCATTCCCGGTAAGATTTAGTCAGATCAGTTAAGCTATAAAGCACCAAAGGGCCATGACCTGTAGCATAGAATTTGACGTTAAATGCTGCTAATTTGTCTAGGGCTGTTTCCACTTGTCGCGCATGAGGAGCCATTAAACAATCGAAATAATAACGTCGATCTTCTTGGAAAATAGTCCAGCCTTCATCAAATACTTGATCGCCGCAAATATGCGCCCCAAAAAATTTATCAGTGAAGAGAGTTCTTGTTTGCGGATCGTAGGTACAAAGTTGATCTGGCCAACGAGGACTAGGTGTAGGAATGAATTCTAAATGATGACCTTTCCCAATGTCTAAAGTTTCTTCTCCCTTGACTAATAAAATGTTTAATTCCTTTTCAGGGAAAGCATTTCGTAGGGCGATCGCACCCGGATTAGAACATACAAAAGTAATTTGTGGTGCTAATTCTAACAAAGCTTTTAAAGAGACGGAACGATTAGGATTAACATGACCTAAAATCACATAATCTAACCTTTTTGGGTCAATGTAGCGTTGTAAGGCGGTCAAGAAAATTTCCGTAAAAGACTCTCCCGGAGGGTCAATTAAAACTGTTTTTTCACCTTGAATTAAGTAGGAATTAGCTGTTGTTCCTCGTTGTAAAGCGTATTCAATTTCAAACTTCAACCGATCCCAAGTCCGCGATCGCATTACTACTGTATCTAGACCGATCGGTAAAACCTGCACATCTCTGCTCTTAGTTGCTTGGATCATAATTTTTCCTGCTATTTAGTAAAGATTTTCTGAGATATTGAAGGCGATCGCAATCCTATTTGAGGATAAACTTCTCCTTCTCTTCTCTCTGTGTTCTCTGCGCCTGGAGCGGTTAAAAATTTTTAGCTTACAGTAATAAAGAGGCAGGTAAAACCCCGCCTCTAAAAAACAGGTGTCAAGCTTAAATTAGTAGTGATTTCCTACTTTTCTATGGTGAACTGCGGTGAGAGAATCAGCTTTACTAACTCTGCCACCTTCTACAGTTGCATAAACAATGTAATGATCGCTGCATTCCATCCGACTAACTACTTGGCATTCTACATAAGCCAGTGCATCGGTTAAAATTGGACAACCATTTTCTGCTGGCTGAGTTTTCACCCCGGCAAAGCGATCCGCTCCAGGAGCAAATCGTTTTAAAAAGTGCTTCATTAATGGTTGATAATTGCCTTCTTCCAACACATTTAAAACGAATTTATCTCCAGTGTGCATCAAAGATTCGATCGCCCGATCCTTTGCCACAGCAATCGTAATACCCAAAGGTTTAAAACTAGCCTGAACTACCCAAGATGCTAACATCGCACTGCTAACATTGCCTTTTTTAGCAGTAATAATATAGAGTCCACCACTAATTCTTCCCAAGGCTTTATCTAAGTCACTATCCAGCGATTTCATTTGCTTAATGCTGCGATCGCGACTCAAAAACTGCCCTAAGTCTGTCCCCGCTTCTTCACAAAGTTGGTAAGTTGATTCTGCCGGACTTTCTGTAACTCGAATTGGGGGAAAAACTTCGATTAAACCTAACTCTTTAAACTTGTTTCGTAGCGGATAAACTGATTCATCTTCGCCGCCACCAGTCTCAAACAAACCAAAACTTTGTTTCGCCTTTGCCGCTGCCAAAATTGTACTTAAACCAGCTTGAGCCACATTAGCACCTGATAGGGGCGGCATTCCAATTACAATACCAGAGGCATTGCTAACTAATTCGGTAATTTCTTGCGGATCTGCTGATTTTAGATCCATCATTTCTACCGCTACACCAGTTTTGATAATGCCGTGAGCAATAGTTTGGGAAAGGCGATCGCTAAAGCCATAATCAGAAACATAAAATACTGCCACATTAGTTTCGGCTTTGGTTTGTTCTTGACTCCACTTCCGATAACGACCAATTAATTCTTTAACATGGTGCAATAATAAAGGGCCATGACCTGTAGCCACAGTAGTAATTTCTGGTAATTCTCCCATCCGCTTTAATGCTGAAAGCACCGATCGCGCATTTGGCCCCATCAAACAATCGTAGTAATGTTTAAAATCCTCTTCAAGTACTGCCAAATCTTCATCAAAGAAGCTATCGGAACAGTAGTGCATTCCAAAAGCATCACAAGTATAAAGATTTTGGGTTTTGTGGTCAAAAGTAAAAATAGTATCCGGCCAGTGTAAATTAGGAGCAATCACAAATTGCAATTGATGACCATTACCTAAATCCAATTTGTCACCATTTTTAACAATGCGCCGCTCAAATGGGTGATGAACTAAATCTTCTAAAAATTGAATGGCAACTTTCGAGCCAACTACTGTAACGTCCGGTACTAGTTGTAAAATATCCTTGACTAACCCGCTATGGTCTGGCTCAGTGTGGCTGATAATTAGATAATCAATCTTCGCTGGGTCAATCAAGCCTTTGAGAGTGTCTAAATATAATTGGCGAAACTTCTCATGGGAAGTATCCACCAAAGCAGTTTGCTCACCCTGAATTAAAAAGGAATTATAAGTAGTGCCATTTTGCAGGCTAAATTCAATGTCAAAGCGATCGCGATCCCAGTCTAACGACCGAATTGCTTTCGTCTCCAGCGCAATATCTTGCGTCTGTATTGTCAACCGCTTTTGGGCTTTCTCAGTGAGCAATACCATAATCTAGCCTCCTTCCTGGCAACCCAGAGGAAATTTATCTGACTTTATTCTTACATGATTAAAGTTTAAAGATTTATTAAAAAACCTATAGGTGAGTTAAAAAATATAAAAGAGTGAAACGGCAGAACGACAAAAAACACAATCCTTGGTTAGCTTTGATGATCGGTAATTCCCGGTTACACTGGGCTAAGTTTAGCAGCGCAAATCTTATAGAAGCCTGGGATACTGAGCATTTGGGAACTGGTGACGAACGATTAGCTTCTGGAGAATGGAAAAGACTACCATTATACGTCGCTTCCGTAGTTCCGTCCGAAATTAGATTTTGGCAAAATTTCCCTAACGTCAAGGTAATTAACCGTGACCAAATCCCTCTGAAAGGGATTTATTCTAGTTTAGGAATCGATCGCGCCTTAGCAGTTTTGGGTGCGGGAGCTACTTCAGGCTGGCCGATATTAGTGATTGATGGCGGTACAGCACTCACTTTGACAGGCGCAAACGAACAGCACCAACTCATCGGCGGTGCAATTTTTCCCGGATTAAAGTTACAAATAAAATCTTTAGCAGATGGAACTGCTGCCTTACCAAAAATTCACCTACCTACTCAACTTCCTTCCCGTTGGGCATTAGATACAAAATCAGCAATTCAAAGCGGTATAGTTTACACAGCACTAGCGGGAATTGCTAACTATATGCAAGCTTGGTGGCAGGAATTTCCCAAAGGACAAGTTGTGTTAACAGGTGGCGATCGCACTCTCATTTTTAGCTATTTAGAATCCCTATTTCCCGACTTAGCTCAAAAAACAAAAGTAGATCCAAATTTGATTTTTTGGGGAATACGAGATTTAGTCGGATCATCACATTAGTTATTGATTAGGCTATTGTAGTCAAGCCATTGAGGTAATCTTGTAATTGGCGATCGTGGTCGTGACTCAAGTCTCCTTTAGGCAAAGATGCGATCGCAAAAGCCTCAACTTCACTCACCTCCAAAGTATCTTGCGCCCCCATAGTTCCCTGAACCGCGGCTTCTATCAGCACCGAAATCGAATGAATTCTTGGATCGCGATCGGGAGCAGAATAAACACCAACTAACCGATGTATTTTTACCAAATTCAGTCCCGTTTCTTCCTCTAACTCCCGTTCAATAGTCGTGGGAATATCCTCTCCCCAGTTAACAATTCCCCCAGGTAAACCCCATTTTCCCGTATCACGCCGCCGAATTAACACAATTCGACCATCGGGCAAAATCGGAATAATTGTCGCACCTGTAATTGGATGACGAAATAAAATACCAAGTACAGTTTGGAAAAATTGCCATAATCGAAGCATATACACCAACAATACTACAACCAGCGATAATTTTAGCTTTATTTTAGGAAATTGATTCAGATACAAAGACTTTCTGATTATAGTCGCAGTACTATCTCACCTAAGAATTTTTTTAAGACTTTTTCATTTTCGGACTCGATTACCTTTCAACGATTAGCCAAAATCTCTTAAGCTCAGGCGTGCGGGTAGTAAAACTTCACTGGATTTATCGAAAACTTGGGTTTAAAACCCCGTCCTAAAAGGACGGCTTTCTGATATGATTGAACATAAGCGGAAAACCAGATGTGTAGTCGTGGCACGCGAACTGACCGTTGAAAAAAGGCTAGTGTCACCAATCCCAAGTGGGTTGCCCCAATACCTCACTGCCCTCTAAAAAATATGGCAGATGTGGGAGAAAACAAAAATTAAATAGGGTAGGGCATACCCGAATTTACGCTTGGGGAGTAGTCCATAAGAGTGCTTGCTGTAAAAGGTGTAGTCGGACTAGAAATGAAACTGTAAGACCAAAATTAGCGTTGCTAGTGGAGGCGAGATTGAGCCCAAGAATCCCCACGCCTTGATAGCTGGGGAGTGTCAAGTCCGAGCAGATAATGTAGCAAGGACAATCAAAAACCAAAAGATGCCAAGTTAAGAGGAGTAGAAGCAAAAATCTCCGGTTACAGCCAAAGGCTGAACGGCGAGAGTTTCAAATGTCATCAAGACGGCAAGTACTAAAATGCCCTAAAGTGATATTTCTGGTAGTTTATCAATGAGGTGAATATGTCGAAGCGCCGCAATCCCAAAAAAGAAAAGGCGCAGCGTAATAAAGCTTATGCTCCCAAGTTTCGCAAACGCCAAACTACAGGTCGATTCTCTAAGAATCGTAACTGGAAAACCGGGAAAAGCAGTGAAACCGCCGCAGAAGGTCAAGACGATGAGCTAGAAACAGGCGGACAGGATCAATATTAATCCGTCTAGATAGCACGAATTGAGTAGTTTGGGAGGAAAAGGGGAACTAAATAAAACTAAATTAATGGTTTTTGCACCCCCGATCCCTTCTGCTCCTCTGATTTGGCGATTATCCAGCAGTTAAGCGACTTTTTAGGAGTTTTTGCTGCGAGAGCGAGCGGCTTGAATAGCTTGTTTTACCTGCTCAAAACCAGTACCGCCATAACTGTTGCGGGCTGCTACTACTTGTTTGGGAGTGATCGCCTCATAAATATCGGCTGCAAAAGCTGGGTGAAGTATTTGCCATTCTTCCAAGGTTAAGTCCTTCAACAGCTTATTTGCAGCGATACAAGTTTTCACCACCTTACCAACTAAATTGTAAGCTTCTCGGAAGGGAACACCCCTAGCTGCTAAGTAATCAGCCACATCTGTAGCATTAGAAAAATCTTCTTCCACTGCCGCTGCTAGTCGCTCAGTCCGAAATTCTAAACCTTCCCGCAATAAAATTGTCATTGCTTCTAAGCAAGCTTGTACCGTCTTCACGCTATCAAACAACGCTTCCTTATCATCTTGTAAGTCTTTGTTGTAAGCTAACGGCAATCCCTTCATCAACACTAATAAAGCTTGCAAATGCCCAAACACCCGCCCAGATTTTCCCCGCACTAATTCTGGCACATCAGGATTTTTCTTTTGGGGCATAATGCTGGAACCAGTGGCGCAGCTATCTTTGAGAGTGACAAAGCCAAATTCTTGGGATGACCAGAGAATTACCTCTTCACTCATGCGGCTGAGGTGAACCATAATTAAGCTAGCGGCGCAGAGAAACTCGATCGCAAAATCCCGATCGCTCACTCCATCCATACTATTAGCGTAAACTCCGCCAAAATTGAGTAATTCAGCAGTATAATGACGGTTAATCGGGAAAGTTGTCCCCGCCAAAGCCCCAGAACCCAAAGGCGAAATATTCACTCGTTGGTAAATTTCCCCCAACCTTTCCCAATCCCGGTTTAGCATTTCAAAATAAGCTAATAAATGATGAGCTAAAGATACAGGTTGGGCACGTTGTAAGTGAGTATAACCAGGAATTAAAGTTTCTACATTAACTTCCGCCAAATCCAGCAAGACAGCTTGAAATTCTCTAATTTGCTGGCGAATTTGGCTAATTTGGTCACGCAGATACAATCTGGTATCTGTTCCAACTTGGTCATTACGCGATCTCGCGGTATGTAACTTTTTACCCACATCGCCTTTGATTTCCGTAAGGCGACGTTCCACAGCAAAATGTACATCTTCCGCATCGACTCCAGGATGGAAAAGCCCTTGACGATATTCTTGACGAATTCGTTCTAGCCCTTCCACCAATTGTTCGCCTTCTTCGAGGGAAATAATGCCTGTTTTAGCAAGCATTTTGGCATGAGCGATCGACCCTGTAATATCGTACTCAATCAGTTCAATGTCAAAACTGATACTGGCATTAAAGCGAGCGATCGCTGGATGCAAAGCTGATTCAAAGCGCTGACTCCAGGTTTGTTGTTCAGTCATTCGATTTTGGATTTTGGATTTTGGATTTTAGATTTTAGATTTTAGATTTTAGATTGCCGCTCTAAAAAATCTGTAACCGCTGAACTAAAGCCAAAAAATTTTTCTTTTCACGACTTCAGTCGATCGAACATGGTATAGGTAAAGTAAAATTTCTGCCTTACCAGAAGAATTGTCAACAATTTGCCACAAATTAACCAAAGGTAGTAAACCCTTTAATGAAATAGCCCAGCATTATTCCAATAATCAAAGCCCAGATTTGACCTGTTTGGACAAAATGATTCCAAGCACTTTGTACCTGTCCCCAGAGATTAGTATCTCTGACTTGATATGCCAATACTACAGACCAGTAAGGCATTTTCGCGACTAACATCGGCAGTGAATCGTTTCCATAAACTTGAACTGATAACCAACTAGTCATTGTTTGCATTAGGTTAACTACCATAGCCACTTTTCCTCACAATAATTTCCTGTTGTTTATTGTATTGCAGAGGCAACCTCCAGAAAGATTTTTAGCTTGACACTCTCAGGTCTAAAGACACGCTCGATTCTTGATTCAACGAGTGACCTTGCTTAAGCACTGTTGCCAGGTTTAAGTAGAGGGTCGTCTCTCCACAAGCGTTAATTTCGGAATGCCCTACCGTATTTGAGATGTAGCCCAGCAATTGTAATCCCGCCATCAGAATATTGATGGCGGCATTTTCATCTCTATCCAAGATCGCACCACATGGACAAATATGGGTTCTAATGGAAAGAGATTTCTTCACAATTGCACCACAACCAGAACAATTCTGACTGGTATATTGTGGGGGAACAGCAATAGCAACCTTGCCAAACTTTAGGGCAAAGTACTCTAACCATTCCCTAAATAATGACCAAGAAGCATCACTAATTGACTTAGCTAAGTGA
>JBAVZX010000169.1:0-3971 GCA_049589015.1 Phormidium sp.
AAAATAAAGTTAGTAGCGTGAGCATATTCCCATTGATTCCGAAGTTGCTGCCAATTAGTTGGAATTGTTTTGGCATTTGCTTGTTCAATGATAATATTAACAGGTTCTAAAGTATGGGCAAACTCTAATCCCATAAATAATGCCACCAGAATTATTGTAATCAACCGCCAAATTATTACAAACATAATTGTCCCCCAGATATTATTAAAAGAGTGGATTTACTTTTCTCTGAATCCAACACAAGCGATACTGGTAAAGCGAGCTAGTCCAAATGGAAATGAGAAAAACTTGTTTGCTCATACTCTTTAGTAGAGGATTCTTCACCGGAAATAATAAGTGATGTAGTGCTGGCGTATCAATCCCTGTTTCCAATTCCTAACTTGGTTTTGGAGAAGCGATCGCTAACATGAAAAACATTTTAGATCATCAGAGGAAACAGGGATCGAACTTATGCAGCTTGATTACAGTTGATCATCCAAGGAATGCCAAAGCGATCGATCAACATCCCAAAACGATAAGCCCAAAAAGTCTTCTCAAAAGGCATTTGCACTGTGCCGTTTTCTGCTAAAGTGTGAAAAATGCGATCGGCTTCTACCGGATCGTCAAGAGTAATGGTTACGGAAAAACCTTTTGTTTCTTGATGGTATTTTGGAGGGCTATCAGAACCCATCAATTCTTGGTTGCCAATCATTAAGCTAGTGTGCATAATTTTATTGTGCCAATCCGATGGAATCTCTTCTTCGGTTGCTGGCTCTGGTGACTCTGCGTAAGTCATCATATCTGTGATTTTTCCACCCAGACATTGTTCATAAAACTTAAAAGCTTCTTCACATTGACCATTAAACATCAAGTAAGGATTCAGTTGCATGATCTACTCCTTGAGTGAATTATTCAGGAATGCCATTAGTGCGAAAAGCTACTCGTTATGCCAAGTTACTAGTTCAGAATAGTACAAATATACTAAACTTCTTGACTGACAAAATCCATCTTAAGAAAGACCAGAAAGTGCAATAAATTTGTTAAAGCGTTTCTAAAGTGTTCAATCGTTGATATTCTGACTCACTCCAGAAAATTAGGTTAAATGTACTAGTCGAAAATGTCAAGTACTAATTGAGGATGAAAGAACAAGAAATTAGAGTAATTTGGGAGCGATCGGGTTTTACTGGCAGATTTTCCGAAACGATCGTTGTTCAGTTTGTATTACCACAGGTTCTAGTGGATATTCTAGTGAGGAGATGATTTATGCACTCAATCATTCGTAAATTTTGGCAACAATTCTCGAAAAGTTTGCTGAGAAATTTAATGGTGATTTTAGTCTGCTTTGTTCTACTAATCGTCAGTGGATACAGAATGCCGATACATTCAGCCTCATCAGATTTAAAGATAGCTCAACAGATTGATTTGGGACAATCATTTCGAGATTTAGGTGTTGATGGTTCAATTGTAATTTATGACAAAAATAACGCCCGTTTCTACGAACACAATCCATCTCGGAATACAACAGCTTTTCTCCCCGCTTCCACATTTAAAATCTTCAATGCGCTAGTCTCATTAGAAACTGGTGTAATTCCAGATGACGTTGCAGTTTTAACTTGGGATGGGATTAAACGTGAAATACCTGCTTGGAATCGAAATACAAATTTACGTCAAGCTTTTAAGGATTCAACTGTTTGGTTTTACCAAGTTTTAGCTCGGAAAATTGGTTATCAGCGAATGCAACAATTTATCGATCGCGTAGGATATGGTAATCGCCAAATTGGAACAGAGGAAAAGATCGATCGCTTTTGGTTAGAAGGCCCTTTGCAAATTACACCGAAACAAGAAATCGAATTTCTGCGACAACTGGAAGGTAACAATCTTCCCTTTTCAGAACGCACTTTAGATTTAGTCAAAGATATCATGATTGTAGAGCGCACACCGACATATACTTTAAGGGGAAAAACAGGTTGGGCTAATAATGTTAAGCCGAATGTTGGCTGGTTTGTCGGTTATTTGCAACAAAACAATAATGTTTATTTCTTTGCTACAAACCTTGCTATGTCGAGTGCTAATGATGCTCCTAAACGGTTAGAAATTACTCGTCGCAGTTTCAAAACATTGGGGTTACTTTGAGCTTTATAGTTTGAATGATTATGAGGAACCGGATTGCGCCCAACATCTCGGTAGGTAACAATATCACCAGGATGATTTTGCTTCCATTGTTCCACAAATTCTCTACTTAAACGGCGAGAATGTGACCTTTCTCCACGCGGACTAGAATCAATGTGCAATAGATGAGCCATAGTTACCCCTCCAATCAATTACCCTTTCAGCTTAGCGATGAACCTGATGCAATTACTCTCGCTAACCGTACTCTTACCAACAACTCATGCAAAGCATCTTTTGCCAAAGGTGTATCAGGTAAATGGCTATTGTTAGAAGCCTCTTCTAATACCTGAGACAACCGTTGATACTCTTGTTGATGAAAAGCCAAATCACTATCCGTGAGAGCAGACTTTTCTGCACCAACTAATTTACAAGCAATTAAATCTGGTATTTGTGGTAACTGAAAATGCTGATTCAATATTACCAAATTTGCTTGAACTTATCCCGTTTGCATCAGATAAATTCCCGTTAATAAAACTCGATAAACATAAAGCAAGGGCTTCACTCGTGGTGGTTGTTCTTTCTGGAATAACCGCCACTGCGTTTGAGCAAAACCTTGATAATGATGAGCATGAAACCGTGTAATACAACCTTGAGCAATCTGCTTTAGCTCTTCATGCTCTGGGGTAGTATAAACAATTAACCGCGAGTAAAGTTGCTCTAAAACATAACCATTTTTCTTAAGTAATAACCCGAAAAACTTCTTGATATCATGAGTTACTAAATCCAATTGTAAATCATTTTGAATTTGCGATATTTCAACTGTTTCCTCTCCTTCAATCAATCCAATCACATCTGGAAGCGGTAAAATGTGAACTCCCCGTAAATCGTAATCAGAATCAGCAGAAGGAAAACCATACAAATGTGAACCACTAATCGTTGCGAACAATAATGGGTAAGGTTGATTTTGAGCGATCGATAATAGTTGAGTATTAATTGTATCCATAACGATAAACACCAATTAAAGGAATTGAGCAATGAATTCTCGATATTCTTCTTTCATCGCAGGTTTTCAGGGTGAGTCCGCGATGGTTTGCACAGTGAACGATCGCCTCCGCAATCGGGTGAGTCAAGCGTTGTTCTGCTGTCGCCGCTAATACCAAAAGTTCATCGGAGGTAAAAGAATCATTAATTACCGCAACGTCATTAATTCCAGCGTGTCCGATAGTCAAAGTCCCGGTTTTATCAAATACTACTGTATCAATGCGGGCTAAAATTTCGATCGCCCGACCGCTGCGAATCAACACACCATTTCGTGCCGCATAAGTCAAAGCTGATAAAATCGAAGTCGGTACAGAAACGCGAATCCCTGTACCTAAGTCTAAGGTTAATAGTGCGATCGCCCGATTCAAATCCCCACTCAACAAACCTACACCCGTACCAATCATTAAGGTAGGAATCACAGCTTGATTACTGTACGTTCGCTCATTTTTGAATCGCTTCGATCGCCCGATGAAATACTGGCATCGCACTAGCAATTACCACCGCACCAATCACAAAACTAGGAATCGGTACTCCCAACAATGCTGCCACACTAAGAACTAAACCTGCAACTGGTAGTCCTAAGCGTTCGACAAAGTTGATTTCATTGCTACTTTCTGATTTTTGTTCTTTTGGTTCTTCGCTAAATTTGGGGAGAGGTAATCAACGATGGGCTAACTTTAGTGTTAGCTTTAGTAACTATCCACCGCATTGGGTTGTGCTACATTGAAGAATCTGCTTGACACTCTCCCGTCAAGCTAACGCTGTGACGGGAGATTCTTGTTTCTTGGAACAACGCTTTTTAGCAGGATTGCTAACGAGTCTTACTTGCTCTCCACAAGCTT
>JBAVZX010000170.1:0-3083 GCA_049589015.1 Phormidium sp.
CGGGAATTTGGAACGGTAGAAGAGTAGACAAAGTTAATAAAACTGCTAGTTTAATTCCTGATTTACAAACTTTGGTCAAAGATGGGAGACAATTCGCTTTTTGTTTTGACCAAGATACTAAAAGTCAAACTGTCACGGCTGTTAATTTGGCGATTCAAAAAACTGCTCAACTTTTAGTTAATGAGGGCAAATGTTCGGTTAAAGTAATTAGTTGGAATTCTGGGCAAAAAGGGGTGGATGATTTAATTGTTGCTGAAGGTGCAGCAGCATTTGAGGAAGCTTATAATAATGCTTTGTCTTTAGGACAATGGAATTGGTTAATTAAAAAACAAGCTAGTTTGACAATTCCTGCTACTGTAAAACTGAATGTGGCTGATTTATCTACTATTGGTTTAGAGTTACCCCAAACGGGAATTATTGCGATCGCTTCTGGTAAAGGTACGGGAAAAACTAAATTAATTGCTCAAGTTACTGCGGAAAATGAAAGGTTATTGTCTTTGACTCATCGCATATTTTTAGGTCGTTCTTTGGCGGAAAGATTGGGTTATACTTGGCGAACTGATGCTGATAAAGGTAATGGTTATTATATTGATGAAAATGGTTTTCCGACTTGGCGTTTGGGTTTATGTGTTGAATCTTTGTTAGGAATTCGTCCGTTTCAATTTGTGGGGGCAACGGTGGTAATTGATGAAGTTTGCCAGGTTTTTCGGGCTTTACTTACTAGTAGTACTTGTAATAAGGAAGGGCGAAGACCTGCAATTTTAGCTAGGTTTGAGGAAATTATTAAGGTGGCGGGAAGAGTAATTATTGCTGATGCTGATTTGGATAATTTTGTGGTTGATTATGTTAAAGCTTTGCGCGGTGAGGATGAGGTTTTTTTGATTCAAAATCAATACCAAACTTCGGGATATTGCTGCACTATTTATAATTCTTTAGATGATAGTTCGATAATTGCTGATACTGTGGAAATGGCGACGGGTGGGAAGAGGTTATTTATTGCTACTGATTCGTTGAAAAGTTCTAATGTTTTGGTTAATTTGTTGGAGTCGGGGGTGAAGCGCGATCGCATCCTAGTCATCAATTCCGAAACCGTCAATCTCAGCGAACAACGAGAATATGTTAGACAAATTAACGAGAAATTACCCCTTTATGATATCGTTATTGCTACTCCTAGTATGTCCACTGGCGTAAGCATTGAAGCGGAATGGTTTGATGCAGTAATTGGCATTTTTTATGGCGTAGTTAATGATGCAGATATCGCCCAATCTTTAGCCAGAGTTAGGCATCCTGTACCCCGCTTTATTTGGGTAGCTAAATGTGGTAAAAACTTTTGTTCGGTTTCTAAATCTGAATCTCCATTTGTGGTTTTACGGGAATTAAAAACTCGCTGGGATTTGGAAGTGGGATTAATTAGAATGAGTTTGTCGCCGGAAATGTTGGCGGTGGTAAATACTCCGATCGATTGGGAAAAGTGCGTTCATAAAAAACTGTGGGCGCAAATAGAAGCTAACAGTAATGGGGCGATGTGGAATTTGCGAGAAGCAGTAATCGCTAGGTTAAAATATGAAGGAAATTACATCAAAATTATTACTGTTAATTCTAGCCCACAATTCCAAAGGTTGACTAGAAAAGTGAGAGACAAAATTCAAGTTGCACATTACCAATCTGTGGCTAATTCTCGCATTTTATCGACTAGTGAAAAACAGAAATTAGAGTCTCAAGAAGTGATTACCGCAGAGGAGAGGTTAAACTTAGAAAAAACCCAAGTTGGGGAATGGGCGGTGGTACAAAAAGAAGCAGAAATAACCCCGGAATTAGTAAAGGTTTATTCTCAGTTATCTGGGGCGATTTCCCGTTATGAAGATTTGCGCGATCGACTCGCTGTGGAAAGAGACGAAAAGGCGATCGCACTTCAAGCAAAATGGAAACTCGGTTTATTTATTCCCAATATCTACACCAAAGAACAGGAACGTACTGTACGCGAACGTTTGGGACTTTTGCAGTGGATCGATCGCCTATTAAGCGGCGAAACTTTAACCAATGAAGACTTAGAACCTTTAGCTAAATTAGTTTGGCAATATTATAAAGAAGTAAACCTAATCTTAGGTTTAAATTTCAATCCCAACTCCTCGAAACACTCTAACATTTACATTTTAAATCAACTCATTAAACAACTGGCAATTCCCACTGAAATCATCCGTTATCGCCACAATAAAGCCGCGACAATTAGCTTACAAAAAAAACGTTGGAAACTCATAGAAACCATTCTCCAACGTCGGAAATTCAAAAGAAATAATCAAGTTGAAATGTTAAACACCGTCACTGAAATAGAATTAACAGAATCATCTCATGCTAAAAGTTCATTTTTGATTCCTTGTTTAACCAACTTTTCCCTGTTCTCTAGCTTAGAAAATCAGCTAAACTTAGAAAAACTGTTAAAACCGCAACTACACAAACAAAGTCAGCCGACAAAGACTCATTAGAATGGGTATAAAGCCATCAGAGTCAGAAACTATGAACCTTCCACTCATCAACCTATACGAAACTGATTTTTACGCTTGGACTCAAAAACAAGTAGAATTATTGCGTCAGCGTGACCTAAATAATCTTGATATTGAGAATTTGATTGAGGAAATAAATTCTTTGGGTAAACAGGAAAAACAAGAATTAGTAAATCGTCTTTCCGTTCTACTTGGACACCTACTGAAGTGGGAATATCAACCTGATAAAAGAACTAAAAGCTGGATTAGAACAATTCGTGAACAGCGGAAAAAAATTAAAAAACTAATCAAGGAAAACCCTAGTTTAAAACCTTTCCTAGATGAAGCTATAGAAGAGGCTTATTCAGACGGGGTAGACTTGGCTGTTGATGAAACAGATATGGAAATACAAGTTTTTCCTTCTCAGATTCCTTATTCTTGGGAACTAATAGACAACCCAAATTTTTTCCCCGGTCGTCTCATAGATTCAGACAAAAATTTACTTAAAAGTTACGGAATTTCACCAATGCTTTAATAGACATCTCCAAAAATGTAGAGACGTTGTAAATGTAGAGACGTTGTATACAACGTCTCTACATTTAC
>JBAVZX010000171.1:0-12786 GCA_049589015.1 Phormidium sp.
TTATACTGAATCTTGAATCAATTTGGTAATGCCTACTAGCAAAAATTTTACATCCGGCATTATCAAAAATGCTGCTGTTATTGAAAGTTAGAGACACAGCAGTTTGTTAATTTTTGTATATCTAAATAATTTGACTTTTTCAATGATATTATAGATTGATAAAAAATGATAGCTCTGTGCATCTATTCAAGTAGATACGCTGAGGGCGATCGACTTGTAATACAAATAAGGAATGGTATTATCAATGAATCTTCCTAGCCGTCCATTACTAGATTTGCATGACGAGAATGACTATGTGAAAGAACTCCAAGAATTACTAAATCAACGGGGTTTGCCTTTAGAAGTTAATGGAAAATTTGAAAGCGAGACACAACAAGCTGTGCAAAAGTTTCAGGAAAACAATGGTCTTCCTGCGGATGGAATTGTTGGGCCACTTACCTGGGCAGTTTTATTAGGAATTAATTTAGGTGATTTAAATGTTTCCACATCTACTACAAGGCAAGTTGTTGAACAACAGGATGTTAATCAACAAATGAGCGATATTCGGAAACGTTTGTTGGATAAGGAAGACATTTCATTGACAAATATAGTTGAAGCTAAGCGGCAATCTAAGGATGACTATATATCCAAACTTTTGAAATACATTCCCACAGAAGTTATCGGAGTTTATTTAACACTTGATGCCCTCGTTCGTTCATCAGAACCAAGAGATATGGGATTGTATTGGGGAATTTTTGTGTTTGCATTTATCATCACTCCTATATATTTATGGCGCGTGCAAAATGTTCACAATAAAAAGCAACTTTTTATCTCGACTACTGCTTTTTTTGTGTGGATTTTTGCTACGGGTGGGCCTTTTGCTACCTATCCGCAGTATAGCCCTTTGTATGCAGGTGTGCTGCTGATAATTTATACGTTTATGTTGCCTTGGTTGTAATTTGTCCGTAGGGGTGGGTTTATCTAAATTTATGCCGATCGATCCAAGATATCTATGAAAACCGCCCCTACAACAGGTGTATTCAACACCGATCGCTCTAAGTAATAAAACTACTTCCATCTTTCCCAAATGCCAGGAAATAATCCCACATTTGCGTAATTTATAAAAAAACAAAAGCATCCTAAATGGATGCCTTTTAAAAGTTAATTAAACAGAAAAACTGATTTATTTATATATCGTTCCATCAGGCATAGTTGCACCTTTTAAATTAGCTTCGCGAACATTTGCACCTTCTAGATTTGCATTTTGTAAATTTGCCCCTCGGAGATTTGCTCCGCGAAGATTTGCACTACTTAAATTAGCACCTTTGAGGTTAGCACCGCGCAAATCTGCACCATCTAAATCAGCTTTGCTTAAATCTGCATTTTCCAAATAAGCACCTAAAAGTTTTGCACCTGCCAATTTTGCATTTTCCAAATAAGCAGCATCTAAGTCAGCATCGGCTAAATTAGCACCGATCAAATTTGTGTCTTTTAACTTAGCATTACCTAACTTCGCACCTCCTAAGAAAGCACCTGTTAAATTAGCACCCCAGAGGCTAACATTTTTCAAATTAGCATTGCCAAAATAGACACCTACGAGGTGAGCATAACCTAAATTAGCGCCTTCTAAATTGGCACCTCTAAAGTTAACGTAGCCGCCTAACTTAGCACCCCAAAGATTAGCATTGCGTAAGTCAGCACCTTCTATTTTGGCGGATAATAGGTTAGCGTAACCTAAATTAGCGCCTTCTAAATTAGCACCTTTTAAATTAGCTTCTTGGAGATTTGCACCTCCTAAAGAAGCGCGTTCTAAATTAGCATTTTCCAAGTTAGCATTTACCAAGTAAGCGCCTTTTAAAGCTGCGTTTTCTAAGTTAGCACCTACTAAATAAGTATTTCCTAACTTGCATTGGGGGCATTGACGAGTTTTTAGCAGCAAATCTAGCATTGATTGCTTGCTATTGTATACTTGATCTTTGAGTTGAAAATTTAGCTTTTTGAGGCGACTATTTTCTGCTGTTACTTTAGAATAAGTTGCTACAGAAAAGCTGAGTAAGGAAAAAGCTCCAAAAGCTAATAGGGGAATTGCCTTTTTGTTGAATTTTAAGGCGGCAGCGGCTTCTTTTGTGGAGTCATGAACGAGTACGTCAATAGATTGAAGTACTTCCAAAGCATCTGCGGCATTATTAAAGCGATCGTTTAAGTTTGGTGCGACTATTTCTTCTAACCATTCAATAAATTCTGGGTTGAGTTGTGACACCAAATGCTTAAAATTAATCTGATAATGGTCATCAATTAAATTGCCAATTTGGGTTGATTTTGTCTGAGTCAACAAACAAATTAGGGTTGCACCTAAACTGTAGAGATCGGAAGCTTCTGTTAATTGACGATTAAACAATTGTTCAGGTGGCATAAAGCCTAGTGTACCTTTAACTGCACTGCTAATCGCTACTTCACCGCTACCAATGTGAGCAAAACCAAAGTCTACTAAGTAAACTTTGAATTCATTTTGGCGATCGACCAAAATATTCTCTGGTTTAATGTCACGATGGATTATTGGTGAGTTTTGCTGTTGCAAGTATACTAAAACTTCCAAAATCGCCACAGCAATTTCTTTAACTTCCTTGGGGTTAAAGTAACGTGGTTGACCTAAAGATGGCGCTTGTTTATACTCTTGCACTAAACAAAAACCGACAGGAGTTTGGAAAGAGTCTAAATAGCTGGGAATACTCGGATGATTCAAATGACGCAGCAATTGAATTTCTTTTTCCACTGTTTCGTAGTCTGTCCAACTAGCACCTAATTGAGCAAACTGAAACTGTTTAATTACTACAGGCAGATAAGTTTTTGTATCAACTGCTAAATAAGTCACTCGACCACAGGAACGATTATGGCCTAACTCTTTTTGCACTTGATAACCTTGTTTAGAAAAATCCGGGAAGTTTTTCATAATCTGACGAATCAATGTTGGGTTTGGTTGCACTAAAAGTTATAAAGCAGAGGGCACAAGGGTAAAACTTAAGGTGTCTTTTACTAAGAAAGCAAACTGCTGTGTTATTAGTCAGATCAACACCCTTTAATACTACCTATGAGGTTAGCGGCGGTCAGGTTTATATTCCAGAAATTTGCTACTGATAAGATTAGCATCTAATAAGTTGTGGTTTGGCATTTTATAATAAATAACATTAATTTGTTCGCTAATTTTCCCCAGATCAGGAAATGTCTAACTGAGAAATTTATAAACTTTTATTTATCTGTAGCAAGTTTAACAACAAGGTGGGCTATGCCCACCTAAATTAATTAACTAAGCACCCAATTCACTAGAGTACGGACACCGTATCCAGTGGCACCAGCATTGTTGTAACCGCTTTCTTTTTCTGTCCAAACTGGGCCAGCAACGTCTAAATGAGCCCAAGGTGTTTCTTTAACAAATTGCTTGAGGAATAAAGCTGCGGTGATCGAACCACCTGCACGAGGGCCAGTATTCTTCATATCTGCAATTAAGGATTTTAGCCCATCGAAGTATTTTTCTTCCATTGGCATTCGCCAGATTTTTTCCCCGGCTGTTTGGGCAGCTGCGAGTAACTGACTAGCTACATTATCGTCATGACTCCACAAGCCAGCGATATCATCGCCCAAGGCAACGACACAGGCACCTGTGAGGGTGGCTAAATCAACGATCGCATCCACACCCAATTGATCGGCAAATACCAAAGCATCAGCTAAAGTTAAACGTCCTTCGGCATCGGTGTTATTAACTTCAATAGTTTTACCATTGGAGGCTTTCAAGACATCACCTGGGTGAATAGCACGACCACTAATCATATTTTCTGTAGCCGCAGAGATGAAGTGAACTTCGACATCTGGTTTTAATTGCGCGATCGCCTTTGCCGCACCCAAAGTCGCAGCAGCGCCACCCATATCAATTTTCATCATTTCGATGCCGCTACCTGCACCTTTAATATTTAAACCACCAGAATCAAAAGTCAAACCTTTACCAATAATTGCCAATTTCTTCCGGGGAGTGCCAACTGGTTTATAAATAAGATGAATAAACTTAGGCGGTAAATCAGAAGCTTGGGCCACACCCAAAAAAGCTCCCATACCGAGTTTTTCACAATCTTCCTTTTCCAGAATTTCCGCAGTTAAACCATACTCATTGGCTAAATTTTGGGCTAATTCCGCCAAAGTTACAGGAGTTACGGCATTAGCTGGTGCTGCCACCAATTCCCGTGCTAAGTTAACGCCAGAAGTGATTTTATGAGCTTGATCGATCGCCTCTTCTTGACCAGCTAATCCAATTAAATCTACTTGTTCTAGTTGTAAACCTTTATCTTCTGATTCTGATTTAAAGCGATGATCTTGGTAAAGTGCTAGATCTACTCCTTCTGCGATCGCACCAGCCGTTAATTTTGGGTCATTTTGCCACACTGGTAAACTAATTCCCAGAATCTTGCACTTTTCCTTTTTGGCTAAGCGAGCGATTGCTGCTGCTGCTAGCCTGAAAGTATTTAATTCTAGTTCTTGTTCCTTACCCAAGCCTACCAAAATTAACTTGCGAATTGGGCTATTGCCACCAACGCGAGTCGCAGCACTACTGTTGGCTTTGCCCTTAAATTCAGTTTCAGCAATTAATTCTTGCAGAACGCCAGAAACTTTTTGATCTAGATCAGCTAGATCGCCTGTTAACTCTACCGCATCTTCAAAAAATCCAATTGCCAGTCCATCCCCAGACCAGTCTAAACGGGGAGTATCGGTAGCTCGAAATTCCATTCTGCTTATACCACCTATATTTAGTACCTGTACCAGTATTGATCAACATGAGGTATCTTTGCTCTCTACCCTAAGAAACCATTATCATGTAAACTTACTCCCATCTTGTTTTTTGAATATTGAATATAGAATCAAAACAAGATGCTGTAATTGTGGGCTGCGAGAATTAAAGATGCGAAAGCGACTGAGAAACCACCCAATTCCTATGGCTATTGGTGTAGGAATGTCAGCTTTACTTATAGGAGTTGGTGTTGTAACAAGCAAATGGAGCGATTGGCAACAGTCTGGATCAAAAACTGGTCAGTTGCCGCATCAGATATTCGGGAAGTTAGAGCCGAAGTCAGAAATTTTACCTTTAGTAAGTTTACCACCAGAACAACGAGTTACTAAACTGTTAGAAATTGCTCAGAATTCATCGGCATCAGGGATAACATTTACACAAGTACAAACGTCTGATCGCAGTCGGGCGCGTTATTTGTTGGCGAGTGATTTAATTAAACGTCAGCAAGCTAAAGAAGCACTGGATTGGTTAGCAGGATTAGAAAAAGAATATCCAGTTTTAGCGGCTCATATTGCTCTCAAACGCGCTCAAGCTTATGAGAGTATGAAAGATGAAAAGAAAGCTGATGCAGCTTGGAAAGAATTGCTGCAAAAATATCCCGATCATCCGGTAGCAGCCGAGGCATTGTTTGTTTTGGGGCGCAAGGATAGCAAATTTTTGGACCAAGCGATCGCCAAATTTCCCAATCATCCCCGGACTTTAGAAATAGTTCAGGAACGATTGAAAAAAGACCCAGAACAATTGCCATTGTGGAGAATATTACTACATTATTCTCATGATAACAAAGTAGTGAGTCAGGCAGTTGATCAATTAACTACTAAATTCCGGGAGCAATTAACAGCAAAAGACTGGGAAGTAATCGCTTTTACACATTGGGAAAAAAGACTGTATGAGAAGGCGGGATTAGCTTATGCTAGCGCTCCATCGACACCAATGAATTTATACCGTTCTGGGCGGGGAAGGCAACTGGGAGGTGATAAAACTGGTGCGATTTCCGGGTATCAAAGATTAATCAATACTTTCCCTGAAGCTAAAGATACAGGCTTAGGATTGATTCGGATGGCGCAAATGAGTAATAAGCCAGAAGATGCCATATTTTACCTTGAGCGAGCGATCGAAAAATTCCCCGATCATGCAGGTCAAGCTCTATTAGAAAAAGCCAAAATTCTTGAGGGAGCAAAAAATACCACATCCGCTTCCCAAGCTCGAAATTTAGCATTAAACAAATACGGGAATTCTGATGCCGTAACCGAATTCCGTTGGCAAGCTGCCAAAGAAATTGCTAAAACAGGTGATTACTTATCAGCTTGGCGGTGGGCGGAACCAATTGCTAAACAAAATCCTGACCATGAATTAGCCCCAGAAGCGGGTTTTTGGGTAGGCAAATGGGCAATGCGTTTAGGACGTTCCCAAGATGCCAAAACTGCCTTTGAATTTGTCCTTTCCAAATATCCTGGGTCTTTCTACGCTTGGCGTTCTGCGACTATGTTGGGCTTAGATGTAGGGGATTTTAACACGGTGCGCCAAAAGTTACCTGAAGTAGTTCGTCCCCAAGAAAGACCGACGTTACCCACCGGATCACCAGCATTACAAGAACTGCATCTATTAGGACAGGATAAAGATGCTTGGACACTGTGGCAAACTGAGTTTGACAACTTCATTAAACCCACGGTAGCAGAACAATTTACTGATGGAATTTTGCTATTAGCTGTAGGAGAAAATATTCGCGGAATTCATCAAATAGAAAGTCTGAGTTGGTGGCGCGATACACCCGAAGAAGAAGCAGAAATTACTGCTTTTAAACAACAACCAATTTATTGGCACACTCTCTATCCTTTCCCCTTTTTGGAATATACAGAAGCTTGGGCGCAAAAGCATCAATTAAATCCTTTATTAGTCACTGCTTTAATGCGACAAGAATCCCGATTTGAAACCGATATTCGTTCTATTGCTGGTGCGGTAGGCTTAATGCAAATCATGCCTACTACTGGTAAGTGGGTGGCTCAACAAATCAGTGTGAAAGATTATAACTTGGAAAATCCCAATGACAATATCAGGCTAGGTACTTGGTATCTCAACCACACTCATGATACTTACAACAGTAACTCATTGTTAGCAGTTGCTAGTTACAATGCTGGGCCAGGAAATGTGTCTAAATGGATCAATCAATTGGGAGTTACAGATCCAGATGAATTTGTGGAATATATTCCTTTTCCAGAAACCAAAGGGTACGTTGAGCACGTATTTGAAAACTACTGGAATTATTTACGGTTGTACAATCCGCAAATATCCCAAATGTTAACTAAATACGGTCATCAGTCGTTTCATCCCTAATGCAGAAGTTAGGCTTTAAAACCATTGATTATTCGTACCATTAGTATGAAGGATGAATTGTTATTCATCCTTCATACTTACGATTTTTCATATTTATCTGAGGAGATAAAGTATCATCAAACCATAGTATTTCTGGCTACCAACCCAAGCCGGGACAAATTTGTTCCCTGTTCCCTTCCTTCAGCAAAATGTCCCGCTTTAGACCAATAGCCATATTTTTATCTATAATCTTTGGTTTTGATCGATTAATGTCTCACAACTATGCCAGTCAGTTTTCACGGCTGCTACTGTGGCTTGATATTCTGCATTATAAGGGCTATGACAAACTAAAAAAACTCGGTACAGATTATAACCAAGGTCAATGAATTCTCCCATATTAGGAATTCTAGTAAATTCAATTATTTGTTGCTTTGACTTTTGTTCATGGTTGTCTTTCATGTACAAACAAATTTTGAGCATTGGGCTACTCCTGGGTGAGATTGTTGTTAATTTATCTTAGTTACCTGTGTGATTTTAACTTAATAAGTGCTAAACCAAAATTTGGCAACATATTGTTTAAAAGAGTAACTTCACTAGACAAATTACTCATTTCGGAGCAGTGTTACATAAATTTTCACAAGGGTCAATCGATTTTAGATTTTAGATTTCGGGTTTTAGATTAAATACTTCTGTTTGGCTCAAACGCCCCATAGTTGTGGAAGACAGATAAAATAGTTAAAGTCTTGGACTACAATGAACCCGCAATGCCTTCACCAGAGTTAAATACCGCTTTAGAGCAAGATTTTCAGCAAACAGCCAGCAGCGATCGCCAAACCAACAACGGAAATAACCACGATCAGTACCTTGATGAACTCCCTGACGAAGTGGAGATGTCCCTATTCGACCATTTGGAGGAATTACGCCTACGAATTTTTTATGTCTTGATTGCCGTCGGTTTGGGAGTAGCAGGTTCTTTCTTTTTTGTCAAGCCGATTGTTCAATTATTACAAGTTCCTGCTCAAGGAATTAAGTTTCTTCAGTTGGCTCCTGGAGAGTTCTTTTTTGTATCTTTGAAAGTTGCCGGATATAGCGGTTTGTTAGTAGCTAGTCCGTTTATTTTGTACCAAATTATCTTGTTTATTTTGCCTGGGTTAACTCGCGGGGAAAGACGTATTTTAGGGCCTGTAGTTTTAGGTTCTAGTTTTCTATTTTTAGGAGGATTAGTATTTGCTTATACGCTATTAATTCCAGCTGCGGTTAATTTCTTCAGGAATTATGGGGAAGATGTTGTAGAGCAGTTGTGGTCAATTGACAGGTATTTTGAATTTGTGTTGTTGCTTTTATTGAGTACAGGTTTAGCATTTCAAGTTCCAGTTATTCAAATTATCTTAGGATTTTTAGGGATTGTAACTGCTAAACAAATGCTTTCTGCATGGCGATATGTGATGATCGGGGCGGTAGTTTCGGGAGCAATTTTAACACCTTCTACCGATCCTTTAACGCAAAGTTTGTTAGCAGGAGCAATAATTGGGTTATATTTTGGTGGCATCGGTTTAGTTTTATTATTGGTCAACTTAAATGGGGGACAAAAGTTAATTCAATGGATAGTTGATGGGTTTAAGAAAGTGAAAAAGAAGTCTGCTAAAAATCCTAAGTCCTCTGCTTCCGAAGCTAACTCTACGGAGGTAATACAAGATGTGGCGGAAATAGCAAAAAAAGATGAGATTAAACCAATTGTTCATACTTCGTCAGAAGATGCGATTCCAGAAAATCTGCCTAATGGAAACTTGTCAGATTTACCCTTAGTTGTAGCAATTGACGAACCAATTCAAAATGGTACTTCGGCTTTGGGGAATCAGCAACAAAATGGCAAAGGAGAATTTTCAGAAAATGGAGTAGTTGCAGAATTACCAGAAGTTGAATTTGCTCAAGAAACTATACAAAATGGTGCAGTGTTGGAGGATGAACAGGAAGATTTTGCATTAGATAATCAGGAAATTTTAGAGCCAAAAAAAGCGGAAATTTCTCAGGAAAACTGGGCAACAGGAGGTTACAAGATAGATTCTGTTCCCGCATCGGAACAACTATCTTTACTTGTAACAGAGCGCAAAGTTGAGTCTAATCAACAAGTAGTAATGCAGATGTTCCCGAAACTTTTTCATTCCAGAGTTACTGGCGCTTTATACAAAATTGTGAGTCAATGGGGTGATGAATTAGGAGAAGTAGGGATAAAATGGGCAATAAATTTAAGTCGTCAAGGTGAAGATTGGCTATCAGCACCAGATTTAAGTTTTATTCCTTACGAAAAGCTGCCTATTGAATCCTGGAAAGATGAAGTTTGTCCAATTGCACCAGAGTTAATTATTAATATTATCTCTGGGGAAGGAAGTTTTAGGGAGTTGGTGGAGGATGCGATCGCTTATTTAGAAGCAGGAGTACAGAGAGTTTGGTTAGTTGATTATCAAACAAGAAGTATTACTGTATTTTACGCTGATTCTCGACCGCGGAATTATATTGGAGAAATGCAGTTAATCGATCCACTTTTTGACGGTTTAGAAATTACCCCAGAGCAAATTTTTCAACAAGCAAAATTACCCAAAGTCTGAAAAGTACGTAGTTGCGCTTTAGCGCTCTTCTTTGGCGCTGAAGCGCAACTACGTACCTATAAAGATTTTTGTATTTTTATATATTTTATTAACCATTTAGTTACCAAGCCTGTGGAAAATGTGGAAAAACTCTGAAAATAGCTGTCATCTCTGTTTTTCAGATTTATCATTCTGTGGAAAACTTGTGGAAAAAACCCCTAAGTTTTCCACAGAGTATTTTTACTCAAAGTTTTTTAATGGGGTAGTTGCACAGGCAAAGATTGAGAAAGCAGTAACAGAAGGAACGCCTTTGCGTTTGATGTCTTACTGAGATCTTGCACCACAGGCGGAGCCTCTGTTTCTCGTTCCCAGGTTGAACCTGGGAACGATGTCTGGGAGGTTCTACCTCCACTGCTGCAAAATCTGAATTTGAAATCGCTGCTGGTGAAAATGTCAAAGGTGAAGGTTTGGTGGGCTTGACAAGAGGCTTTATGTATGCTGGGTCAAGGCGGGTGGTTGTCAGTTTGTGGAGTGTGAATGATGCGGCGACTTCGGAGTTAATGGCGAAGTTTTATCAGAAGATTTTGCAAGGGGGAAAAAATCCGGTTCAGGCTTTGCGAGAGGCACAATTGGAAATGTGGAATTCTCAGGATAGGCGATCGCCTTATTATTGGGCGGCTTTTACTGTACAGGGTGATTGGCGGTGAGCGATCGCTATTTTCAGATTAATTAGGGCTTACGCACTGACACTAAATATGGTGGAATGGTGCGTTACACTGGCGTTAACGCACCCTACAAATAGTGCGATCGCTTATCCACGACTTGCTAAGTTTATGCGATCGCTCAATTGCCGCAAACTCTGTGCCATACTCGGATCGCTATCTCGCAATTGGGCAATTTTGTCACAACTATACATTACCGTTGTATGATCTTTACCCCCAAACTCTTCACCAATTCGCGGTAAACTCAACTCAGTATGTTGTCGCATCAAATACATTCCAATTTGCCTCGCCACACTAATTTCCCTTCTGCGAGAATTGCTTTTCAAATCCTCAATTGGCACATTAAAAGCATCAGCAATTACACTCAAAACTGCTTCTGGAGTTACCATGATTTTCTCAGTTGGTGGATTTAAAATTGGGGCAATATTTTCCACCGTCATGGATAATCCAGAAATAGACATATAAGCCACAGCCCGAATTAAAGCGCCTTCTAATTCCCGAATATTAGAAGTGAAATTAGTCGCAATATATTCAATTACATCACGAGGCAATCGCATATTTTCATATTCAGCTTTCTTTTGCAAAATTGCCATTCTCGTTTCTAAATCCGGGGGTTGAATATCAGCAATTAAGCCCATAGAAAAGCGGGAACAAAGCCGTTCTTGTAAACGGGGGATTTGGTTTGGGGGGCGATCGGACGCTATAACCACCTGTTTACCAGCTTCGTGTAAAGTATTAAAAGTATAGAAAAACTCTTCTTGGGTGTATTCTTTACCTTCAATAAATTGAATATCATCTACTAAAATTACATCAGCAGCCCGATAATGTTCCCGAAAACTCTGCATACTATCCTTACGAATGGCGGCAATTAAATCATTTGTAAATTGCTCAGTTGAAACGTAAAATATTTTAGAATCAGGAGCAATTTCTAACCGATAATGACCGATCGCTTGCATTAAATGAGTTTTCCCTAACCCAACTCCACCACAAAGAAACAAAGGATTAAACTCTCTTCCGGGAGATTCCGCTACTGCTAAAGATGCAGCGTGCGCCATGCGATTATTTGGCCCAACTACGAACCGAGAAAAAACGTGCTTGGGATTAAGAGTACTTGGTTTTAGTCGATGTCTGTCCACATTTTCGGAAGTTTTAGCCTGATCTGGTAAGGGCCAGAAAATTTGGGTGTCAGCATTAGTAGAAGTTTCCTTATCTTGGTCAACAGTGAAGTAAATTTCTACTGGATGACCTAGAATGTCTTGTACCACATCTGCGATCGTCTTGATATAGTACTTCTGAAGCCAATTCCGCGCAAATGGATTAGGTGTCCGAATCACCAAACAGTTATTTTCCAGCTGTTCAGCTGATGCGGTTTTAATCCAAGTTTCAAAAGTGGGGCGGCTTAATTGTACCTGCAACCGTTCCAATACTTGACTCCAGAGACTCTCAAGACGAACGTCCACAAACTTTTCCCCTAGTACTAACAGGCAAAAATCAATTATGCCATCAGCTTAACAACTCTACACTGGCAGATCTAAGCCAAGCAACGTTAATCTTGTTCGTGCAGTATAAGAATTAGATACTTGATTTATTAAAACCATGACTTTGGTCAATTTTTCGGGAAAAAAACCCACTATTCAGCGAGTGTTGCTAATCGTAGCAGCAGGAATAACATTTTTATCAGGCTGTTCTCAGCCTTCTGCTTTAAAGAATGAAACTGATTCATCAAACAATGAAATTCAAAATTCGCCTCTTCCCGTTTCCCAAACAAATCCTATAACTTCTAACTTTGTCGTCGAAGCGGTGGAAAAAGTTGGCCCAGCAGTGGTAAGAATAGACTCTTCCCGCAGCGTCAGGACAGATATAGCTGAAGGATATAGCGATCCATTTTCTCGGCGATTTTTCGGAGCACCTCCACCTTCCCGCAGAGTGCGACAAGGAACTGGATCTGGTTTTTTGATTAATGCTGAAGGACAAGTTCTGACTAATGCTCATGTGATTGATGGTGCGGATACAGTTAAAGTAACCCTTAGCGATGGTCGTAGTTTTACAGGTAAAGTTTTGGGACAAGACAAAGTAACTGATATTGCAGTAGTCAAAATTAATGCTGATAATTTGCCTACGGTTGCTATAGGTAATTCGGAAAGGTTACAACCTGGAGAATGGGCGATCGCAATTGGCAATCCTCTAGGTTTAGATAAAACTGTTACTGTGGGTGTAATTAGTGCTACCGAAAGAAGCAGTTCCCAAGTAGGTGTTCCCGACAAACGTATTGGTTTTATTCAAACAGATGCTGCTATTAATCCAGGTAATTCTGGAGGTCCTTTGTTAAATTCTCGTGGTGAAGTAGTGGGGA
>JBAVZX010000172.1:0-3398 GCA_049589015.1 Phormidium sp.
GTATAGAAGATGATGTGTTAGTCACCGAGTCAGGAAATGAGATTTTGACTGCTGGTGTACCCAAATAAAAACGCCTAGTATGATGGATTTACTGTTGAAGGTTGATTGGTATAAGGTATTTATTCCCAGTACCTCTGTTGTCGAACTCTTTGTGCGCGGAACACTAGTTTATTTAATGTTATTTGCGATTCTGCGCTTTCTTCCCAACCGTCAAATTGGGACGGTGGGAATTTCTGATTTATTAGTAGTAGTGTTGTTTGCCGAAGCTGCCCAAAATGCAATGGCAAGCAACTATACTGCTATTTCTGATGGGGTAATTTTGGTGATGACAATTATTTTTTGGAGTTACATTTTAAATTGGTTTGGTTACAAAATCCCCCGTTTTCAACGTTTTCTAAATCCCCCACCAACGCCATTGGTTGTTAATGGCAGAATGATCCGAAAAAATTTGGAACAACAGTTAATTACTCAGGATGAGTTAATGAGTATGCTGCGGAAACAGGGAGTACAAAAAATGAGTGATGTAAAGTTGGCATTTATGGAGTCGGATGGCAATATTAGTGTGATTACTAACTTGCCAAAATCTAGTATTTCTAAAGTATCAAATGATGAATCTGAAGCTTATGTGACAGAATAAATATTTGATGTGCGAAAATATTGAGCAACCATACTTTTTCCGTTGTTGCTAAAGCAGGGTAATTTAAGTAAAAGTACTTAACTAATCTGCCAAAGTAAAAATTTACTATCTTTTAGATAGATGCAGAAAAGTTAGTTGATTTCATAAAATTAATGATTGTTAATACTGTGACTCGATGGTTGGGCAGGGATAATAATTTTTTTTACTATTCGGGAAAAGTAGTCTGAAACAGTTGGAAAATTAAATAAATTATGTTATTGAAATTAGGATAGGACTGGGGCAATGCAAGTTTTAGATGTTTCTGTAGATTCTCAAGGGGAAAAGTTTCGTTTTCTGCAAGGTCAATTGCGCGATCGCTGGCAGAGTATTGAAGGTGTTAACCTGGGAGATTATGATATCTTGGTGATTCCTTCGGTGAGTTTAGATCAGCGGGAACTAAAGAAAGTAGAAGGATTTTTGAATTACGAAGAACGATTACTTTTCTCGTTAATTCGATTGCGAAACCCCAGAACACGAGTAATTTTTGTAACTTCTCAACCTTTGCCACCGATAGTAATTGATTATTACTTACAATTGTTGCCGGGAATTCCCTTTTCTCATGCCCGCGATCGCTTAATGTTATTTTCTGTTTATGATTCTTCTCCCAAAGCTTTAACCCAAAAAATATTAGAACGTCCCCGGTTAATTCAGCGGATTCACCAAGCATTAAGACCAGATAAATCTTTTATGATTTGTTATAATGCTACTCAATTAGAAAAAGATTTATCTTTGCAGTTAGAAGTACCTTTATTAGCCGCCGATCCAGATTTACTTTATTGGGGAAGTAAAAGCGGGAGTCGGCAAATCTTTGCTGAGTGTGGTGTACCGCATCCAGATGGTAGTGAATTGGTAAAAAATGCTGATGATTTAGCAGAAGCAGCTGCGGAACTTTGGGAACGTCAACCAGATTTACAGCGAATGGTAGTTAAGCTAAATGAAGGTTTTTCGGGTGAAGGAAATGCCATTTTGGACTTAAGAGAAATATCTGATATGGCACTGGGTACTGTTTCCCATCAAGCAAGAGTTCGGGCAATTAGCGATCGCTTTAATTCCATGAGTTTCCAAGCTAAAAATGAAACTTGGTCAAACTTTTCTAGTCGTATTCCTGAATTAGGTGCAATTGTCGAAGCTTTTATAGAAGGAGAAAAAAAGCACAGTCCTAGCGTTCAAGCTAGAATTACTCCTGATGGTGAAGTAGAAATTCTCTCCACTCATGACCAAATTTTAGGTGGTTCTGAAGGTCAAATTTACTTAGGTTGCTATTTCCCAGCCCAAGAATCTTATCGCTTACGTTTACAAGAGTTAGGATTAAAAGTAGGGCAGAATCTTGCCGAAAAAGGCGCATTAGAAAGGTTTGGAGTTGACTTTATTGCTGTACGTCAACCTGATGCAGGTGGTAAAGCACAATGGGATTTACAAGCAATTGAAATTAACTTGAGAAAAGGTGGTACTACTCACCCATTTATGACGCTGAAATTTTTAACAAATGGGCGTTATGATATGACTACTGGCATATTTTATAGTCAGCAAGGTAGCCCGAAATATTATATGGCGACTGATAACTTACAAAAAGAACGTTATCGTGGTTTGTTACCAAATGATTTGATGGATATTATCGCCGATCATCGCTTACACTTTGATACGAGTACGGAGACAGGAACGGTGTTTCATTTAATGGGTTGTCTCTCTGAATTTGGCAAGTTGGGGTTAACTTGTATTGCTAATTCTCCCCAACAAGCTAAAGATATTTACAACAAAGTAGTCAAGGTTTTAGATGAAGAAACCAAACAGACAGCGATCGATTCTCATGCTTTATCATCTCATGGTTTACCGATGACTTGGCATGAGTAATTAAGTTTAGTGAGTGATGGGTTTTTGGTCGATCGCCTTTTCCTTTCCGGCATGAATCGCATATAATCTGCGATGAGTTTCTTGCATGGCGTTAATTAATTCGGGATAAGGGCGATCGGTAACATCAACCAACCCAATATTATAATTTTCCCCATCAAAACGTCCCGTACTTGGTTGATCTACCCATTGAAACCAATGTGTGCCAATTACTTCGGGAATTGCTGCGGCATTTTCCACATAATAACGATAAGCAACACCTCGTTGTTCTCGATCGCGAACTTGTTTTAAACCTGCGGACATTCCTCTTCCAGGTGTGCCAAAATGAAACTCACCAATTAGGATAGGTTTTTTACTTAAACGATACCATTTTTCCACTTTATTTCTATTTATGGTATAGTCATAAACATTCATACTAAAAACATCAAAGAATTGAGAAGTTTTAATCATTTCATCAGGTGCATTTCCGGCAAAGCGAATACCGAGAATTAAATGGTTAGGATCATATTTGCGAATTCCATTAGTAATTACTTCTAAGTATCTTTCATAAGCTTGATAGAAAAATTGCTTGCGTCGTTCAGGTGTATCTTCTGCTGCTAAAAACTTTTGTAGTTCCTTTCGAGTTGCTGTTTCTGGGCCTGATAATATTAAATCAATAATATTTAATTCTCGTCTACCCCAAATTGGTTCATTAGCAACAAAATACCCTAACAAAAAGCGATCGCTTTTGCGAGTAGCACATTGACGCGCCGCAGCTAGGTTGCTATTGTTGACAAATTCTTCAGAGTAAACATCAGGAAAACTTAGATATTTTTGCCCTGTTTCCCATCCATGAATGGGCAACACATAAGGCATTATTCGGGCATCAGTTACT
>JBAVZX010000173.1:0-6705 GCA_049589015.1 Phormidium sp.
TACCCAGATCCCCGACTTCTTGAAGAAGTCGGGGATCTACTATATTTTTTTAATTAAATAGGCACAACGTCGATCGCCCTGTAAAATATGTTCTACTCTTTGAATAGAAATTTTTGGCCCTAATAAAGTGCGAAAAACTTCTAATTCAGAACGGCATAATAATTGACAACTAGTAGCTGCCGATCGCACAGGACAGTGATTTTCTACTAACAATAAGGCATCATCGGGTTGAGCAATTACTTCTGTCATGTAGCCTTCTTGATCTCGCAAATTGGCGATCGCTTTTACCTTTTGGGTCCAATCTTTACCGTTAGCAATCTCAGCACTTCTAGCAGTGTAAACTTGAATTTGCCGCCCAGTACGTTCCGCCAAAAGTTTTTCTAATCCCGAACTGCCAAAAACTGTTTCGACTCCTCGCAACAAATCAACCATTAAATCAGCATGACTATCGGGAAACTGGCTGGTAGAATGTTCCGTCAAATGCCAAAGCTTAACAGGACGACCTTGAGGGCGACGTTCTTCGTAGTATGTTACCAATTTTTCGGCTCGGAGTGCTTGTAAATGTTGGCGGACAGCCATTGGCGATACTCCCAGGTGTTTAGCGATCGTGGTGGCAGTTTGCGCCCCCTGCATTTTTAAGAAGTAGAGGATTTGATCTTTGGATTTTTGTCGTTCCTCCATGTTCTCAACCGGGGATTTATCAGCCTTGCTTATATTAAAATCGTTTTTCACGGTAGTATGTGTTGATTTACTAATCAAAGAACGGTAAGATTAATCAGTTTTATGGGCAGAATATATTAAGCCGGACTAGGCAAGTAGTTTAAAAATTACATCTTTCTATGGATATAAAGAAACCTCGCCCTCAAGATAGAAAAATTAACCGATTCTTCCTCTATATTGTGGCGTGCAGCACAGTCGGTGTGGTACTGGGGGGTACAGCTAGCTGGGCGGACAGTAATCGTTGTTGGTTAGCGGAATCTCCGAGCAAACAGTGCATTACTCAAAGTCCCTTGATGAGAACGATTCAAGGTATGAGTACTGGGTTAATTGCGGGACTTGGTGCGGGACTTGGTGCGACTTGGCAAATGAAGCGCGACGAGTGATTTTAGAAACGGTAGTTGCGATCGCGCACCCACAAACTAAGGGGAACTGAATTACCTTGGGAGTCTATTTTGACTTCTACGACGAAGGGTAAAGGTTTTCCTTGCGATCGCTCAACACCCGTTTGCGCCTGACTAATATCTTTATTGAACTGTTCTCGCTGATTTTCGGGGAAATAATAACTTTCCAATCCATAATTAATCGTACCGTAACGTAACCTACCTTTGAGAGCAACTTGGTTAGTTGGTAAATTTTCAGGACGGGAAGCACTCACAGCAATAGGTTTCCAAGGTTTAGGACGATCGGAAGTTGCTTGTTCTGTGGGTGCTTCCAGAATCACGTATAAGTTTAAAGAGTCTCTTTTTTCGTTGTTTAACTCTTTCCAACCCGGTAACTTTTCTAAAGTTTGTTTCCGGGAAATATCATAACTAAGAGTTTGGGAATAACCGCGTAATAAGTCGTAAGGATCAACTGGTATTGTTTGCAAAATGGCAGTTTTTCCTGTTAAATGAACCAAAATAGCTTGAGCAGGAATAGCGACAATTAAAGCAGTTTGAAAAGCTAAAGGTAGCCAAAATCTCCAAGAACGGAGAGTAGGGGAATTTTCAGGATTATTAGTATTCATCTGTGTTTATCTGTGTTCATCTGTGGATATCTGTGGTAAAAAATCCTAAGTTTATTGTTCAGGATTAAAATTTCTGAGATAGCGTTCAAACCAGAGTCCGGCGGCGATAATACCAACTCCGCAAAGGAATAAAACAAAGGCTTTAAATAACAGATTGGTGTCATATTCTAACATTCGGCTAGCAATTTGTAAGGTCAACAATATGATGCCGCCCCAAAATCCCCGCCTTTCGCCAGTTGCTAATGCTTCCCGAATTAAACCTGCGGCGAGAAGAAATAGAACAGCGTTGAAAATGAAGACAGCAAATTCGGGAATAGGAGTAAGATTGAGATGAAATAAAAGTGTAATTGCGGCGATCGCGATCGCGCCCCCAACAACCGCAGTAATTCGATCCATCCGTTGTCCTAAATGTAGCCATTCCCAAATTGTCAATACCCCAAGGAATCCTACATTTATTAGTAAAACAGTATTACCTGAAATAAAATTTCCTGATATATTCGGCTGTGTTGTGTTCCACACAAACCGGAAAGAAAATAGGTAATATAAAACTGTCAAAAAAAGTAAAGCTAAATTTCTCGCTATTATTTGAAAAGGTTTGGTTTGGGAGTTACCAGTTAAATTAAACCGCCAAAAATTATCATCGTATCCCCATAATAATGCTGGGGGCATAACAAAAGCAATTGTAGTAATTAACGATCCTAAAAATCTACCGGGAAGCTGGATTTGAGTTAAGGTTACTTCTAGAGAAATGATAACTGCGATCGCGCCGATACCGAATAGCCAGCGCGATCGACACCAATATGCTAACGGAATAAACATCAAACTTGCTAACAATGGCATATTTTGTAAAACTAACTTCAACCAAGAAAAATCTGATATTCCAGACAATTCAATAACTCCCCACCAATAGCCAATTCCGATCAACAAAGTTGACAGAATTCCTAACAAAGTGAGACGCAAACTATAAGCCATTGCCAACACACCAATTCCCCAAACAATGTATAATCCAGCAGGGGAACCGCTTTGATGAAACATTTGCGCCATTAGTGCCATATTTGCACCTAATATTAGCGCCCCTAAAAACAATAATCCTCGACCCAAACGATTTTGCCATTGCTCATTAGGATATCGCCATAAATAAAACCCAGCAATATTCACCCCAATAAATACACTCAACAATAAGAAAACCTTTAATTCTCTTGACCAATCTTGCCAATTCGCTGCGACAAAAGTAATAACAGCCAACCCTAAAAGCAAACTTCCTAACCCAATCAGAATTACAATAAAACGATTACGAGCAGAAGTATCAAGCGTATTAAATTGATAGCGTTGCGAGATTAATTCATATTGCGACTCATTAATTAACCCCTCAGCTTGCCATTTTTCAGCTTCTTGGCGTAACTGGTAGCGAAACTTATCTGAAATCATATAACCATCCTAAATAAATACGAAACTCCTTCATCTCTCCTCTCTGCGTCCTCTGTGCCTCTGCGGTTCAAAAAAAACTTAATCTTTGTAACTAAAAGAAGAGTATCATAACCACATTCCAGTCTAAAATATAACTGGATACTTAAATTTAGTTTAACCACCTAATTTAATTATTTAACTCAAATGTGACAGTTTATATAAGCGTCCCTATATGGAAAAAGTTTCTAATTTACTAATTAAACTTAGTCGCCGTTTATTTACAGATGTCAGTTCACAGGAAAAATTTGTTACGGCATTAACTCAACCTCAACCTTTTGATCCTTGCATTATTTGGTGTCGAGAAAAACCGGATAAATTGCCTTTTTTGGTCAAAAATCCGACTGATTGGCAACCAGAATTTATTGATAGATTAGCCTTAGATAGCAAACCGGGTCAATCGCCTTTACATAATCAAGGTTATTATTACTGTTTAGATTTTTCCTCGGTGTTTGCTGCTTCTATTCTATTAGAAATTCCCTTTCCGGTAAAGGTGGTTTTTGATATGTGTGCTGCACCGGGAGGGAAAGGAATTTTTGCTTGGCGACTTTTCCAACCAGAATTATTAATTAGTAATGAGGTAATTGGTAAACGGTTGGGAATGTTAATTTCTAACTTAAAAAGATGTCAGATTCAGCCATCTATCGTGGTGAATAGAGATTCGAGTGTTTTAGCTGAAAACTTTGCTCAAACTAGCGATTTAGTGATTGTTGATGCGCCTTGTACGGGACAATCATTGTTAGCGAAAGGTGAAAAGGCGGTGGGATGTTTTCACCCTGCTAATATTAATCAGTGTGCGAATAGGCAGAAGCGAATTATTGCTAATTCGGTAAAAATTGTTGCACCGCAGGGATATTTAGCTTATATGACTTGTACCTATTCGCCGGAAGAGAATGAGGAAGTTTGTCAATGGTTGATGAAGAAGTTTCCTCATTTTCAGGCGGTGGAAGTTGAGCATTTACGGGATTATCGATCGCACTTAACCAACCTCCCCTGTTACCGCATTTTCCCGCAAGATAAATTAGGCGCTGGGGCATTTACAGCCTTGTTTAAAAACACAGAAACTGGAACAAAAAATCTGCTTGATTCAGAGATTTTAGAAAATTTTGCTGTAATTAAACTTCCGGTTTGTTAGACTTATGTAAAGAAGAGAAAGGAGGTCAAACACAATGACAAATATTCAATCAATAACAACTGCAATAACATCCCTTTACGAACTGGATTTTTATCTGTGGTTACAGACAAATATCAATTTATTAAAAGAGGGAAAATTTGCCGAAATAGATCTAGAAAACTTACTAGAGGAACTGGAAAGTATGGGGAAAAGCGATAAAAATGCTTTAAAAAGTAATTTAAGGGTACTTTTAATGCACTTACTCAAGTATAAATATCAGCCGGAAAAGCGAACAAATAGTTGGCTTTACACCATTATAGAACATCGTATACGCCTTGAAGATGCTTTCAAAACCAGTCCGAGTTTATATCGTTTTTTTGAAGATATCTTTAATGAATCTTATCAAAATGCTAGGAAACTAGCCGCAGGTGAAACAGGTTTATCTATTGAGATATTTCCCCCTGAGTCTCCCTTTACTGTGGAAGAAGTTCTTCATGCTGATTTTTTACCTTCACAGAGCAACGATCCCGAAAATATTGAATGATTGAATGAAATATCTTCCGGTTGAAGAGGTTTAATTAATTACCATTTTGACTACTAATACCAAAAGTTGGTGGAATGTAATCATCAGGTAAATAATCAGCTGGCATAGTTGAATGATTACCGTCACGAATAGCGGTATAACCGGGAGAGAGAATTTCAATTCCGGCTTGATTGCAGTAATCTTGAATGTTTTGATGCAAATCAGAATAGATATCGGGCATTAATTCTGGGTGATCGGTAAAAGCATTAATTTCATAGCTGATATGGAAATCATTTAAACTTGTTTGTAATACAAATGGGTGGGGTTCTGCCATTATATATTTTGTAGCTTCAGCTGCTTTAATTAAGGCTTCATGAACTTTCCGCCAAGGCACATCATATCCTAAAGTAATGGTTGTATATAACACTAAACCCTGATTTAATTCCCGCTGAATAACGCTGAAGTTTCTTACATCACTACTGAGAAGTTTAGAGTTAGGCATGGTAATTACTTCTTTTTTGGGAGTGATAATTCTAGTGACGAAAAGAGATTTGTCAATTACTGAACCTTTGGTATCTCCGATGGCAACAATATCGCCAATTTTAAAAGCGCGAGTATAAATTAAAATTATTCCAGCGACGGCATTTGCTACGGCGGATGAAGAACCCAAGGTTAATATTGCGCCTAAAAATAGGGAAACACCTTGAAATGCTGGTGAACCAAATCCGGGTAGAAATGGGCCTGCAACTACTAGAGCGATCGCTACAATTAAAAATGTTACTAAACGATTGGTAGGATTTATCCACTCTGGATAAAACCAGGGATAGGAATCATCTCGCCCCAATTCGGAAATTACTAATTCGGCGAATTCAATTATATAATTAGTTACCAAAACAATAATTCCAATAGTCAGCAAGTTTGGCAGATATTTGGCAAATGCTTCTGTTAGTTGAGCGATTTGAGTAGCAATGTCTCTGAGAATGCTATCACCTAAAGGTTTGGTTGTGGGAAATTGGCTTAAAACAAAAGGTAAATAAACATAAAGGCTGAGTAAAATTATTGCTAATCTTCCTAAACGAACAAATCCAACTAACAAATAACTCATGGCATTGGAGCCTAAGAATTGAATATTTTTAATTTTTAAGTCCAGTGCATCTGCTTTACGGGCAAATCTAATTTTAGCTAGTAATTTGGTAACTACTCTTTGCAGTAATTTGAAGAAAAGCAGTAATGCAATAGTGCTGATAATCGCTAAGATTGTCCCTTTAAATAAGTGTTCTAACTTACGTTCTTCTCGGTATTTAACTATCGAGGCTTGAATAAGTTTAGTTGCTTCTTGAGCCAAAGCTTCCCTATTTTTATTATAGGGGATCGCCTCTTCTTTGATAATCGTAAATAAAACCTTATCTCCGGCTTTTACGAATAAATCGTTTCCCCGGTTGTCTGGTTGAATAGTTTCTGGTAAAATAGTAGAATCATTGGCAACTGTAACTAATCTTTGTTGAATAATAGCTGCCCTTTCTTCAGCTGTAGCAATCCCAGGAATTCCTTGTTTAACTCGGAAAACTTCTCGACCATCCAAAACTACCGGAAAACCGTCTACTGCATTCCCGGCAGTAGTTGTTGGTTGGGCATAAACTGGGACAGCGACAATCAAAAGCAGAGTTGTGACGAGTAGAATTAACCAAGTTTTGAACTTCTGGGAGAGGGAGAGAAGAGGATAGTCTTTATCAGGTTTCATTTCTGTCTTAGAGGAAGATTTTTTTATTTTACTTACTATACAAGCTTGCAGATGTAAAGTTTTTTGGCGATCGCTAAAATTAAACCAAAAAATAATCAGTTACGGTGTGAGTTTTGGGCAGGAGTCTGGGAATACTG
>JBAVZX010000174.1:0-4132 GCA_049589015.1 Phormidium sp.
ACGTAGCCGGGCTCCCACTGTTTGCAACTTCATCTCCAGATTTTCATAACCTCGATCGAGGTGCTGTAATCCTTTGATAATCGTTTTCCCTTGGGCTGCTAACCCCGCCAGTACTAACGCCGCCGAAGCCCTTAAATCCGTCGCCAAAACAGGCGCACCGGACAATATGGATACACCACGCACGATCGCATGATTACTTTTCACGCGAATATCAGCGCCCATCCGATTCAACTCTGCCACATGGCGCAAGCGATTCTCAAAGACAGTTTCGGAAATTACGCTGTCTCCTTCGCTCAAAGTCAGCAAAGACATAAACTGTGCTTGCATATCCGTAGGAAATCCCGGATAAGGCAGAGTTTCAATATCCGTCGCACTCAGGCGTTCTCTAGCAACTATCCGCAAACAATCAGGCCCTTCGGTAAATACCTGAGCGCCCATTGCCCGCAGTTTAGAAATTACAGCCGTTTGATGATCTGGAACTACAGGATACAAACTCAAATCCGAGTGGGTAATTGCTCCTGCTACCAAAAAAGTCCCAGCTTCAATCCGATCGGGAATAATACTGTATTCCGTAGAATGGAGGCGGGGAACCCCATCAATCACAATGGTTGTAGTTCCTGCACCCTTAATTCTCGCCCCCATTGCTCTACAGAAATTGGCTAAATCTACGACTTCTGGCTCTTGAGCCGCATTTTCAATCGTGGTTTCTCCTTCTGCTAGCGTCGCCGCCATCATGATTGTCTCAGTGGCTCCAACGCTGGGGTAATCCAAGTAAATGTGAGCACCTTTTAAGCGACGGCTTTTGCCTCGAACGAATGCGTTAACCATTCCATGTTCGATTTGCACGTCTGCCCCCATCAACTGTAAACCCCTGACATGAAGATCTACAGGTCTGGCTCCGATCGCACAGCCACCAGGAAGCGGCACCTTCGCCACCCCTAACCGCGCCAGCATTGGCCCCATGACAAAGAAACTAGCTCGTAGCTGACTAACTAATTCGTAGGGTGCTTGGGATTGGCTGATGTCCCGGGCGTTGATGTCTAAAACGTCCCCATTTTGTTGTACCTTCACACCTAATGCTGACAGAATTTCGCCCATCCGCCGCACGTCCATCAAAGACGGAACGTTCCGCAAATGGCAATCTTCTGAACAAAGCAGGGTTCCTGCCATAATCGCTAGGGCGGAATTTTTCGCCCCGCTAATTCTGACCTGCCCTGAGAGGGGAGTGCCACCCAAAATTTCTAAAACCGATTGGTCTTCTTTGGGATTGGCATTAGTGTCGGTTAAACCAGTAACGCGAGTAATTGTCCTGTCCTCCGAATTACTTCACAATTCGTGCGTCTTCATTTAATTTTGGTTTAGATTCTACAGGAAACATACCAGATGTCCATAATACAGAAGTTTTTTTTCTAACTTGTATCGGGTACTGGAAAGGGCAGAAGGATGACGGCAGAAGGCTGACGGCAAAAAGTAGAAAGTTTTCAGTTGCCGGGGCAGGTTTTTCTTTTGATGTAACAACACAACCGAATTGTCCCCTCTGTCTCTCTACCCCCAAAAACTCTGCTTGACAAATCAAACAACTTGCTGCATGATAGTAGATTGTGTGCTAAATTAATAAAAAACAAGCGGAACTGGCGGAATTGGTAGACGCGCATGATTCAGGTTCATGTGGTGCAAGCCTTCCGGGTTCAAGTCCCGGGTTCCGCATTGTAATTTTGGATTTTAGATTTTAGATTCACTGTAAAATCCAAAATCTAAAATCTAACGTCTAAAATTTACCATGTTGACCAGTCTGCAAAATCCACTGGTAAAGCAAATACGCAAGCTGCATCAAGCCAAAGATCGGCAAGAACAGCAGCTTTTTTTGTTGGAAGGAACTCATCTTTTAACAGAAGCCATTGCGGTTAATTATCCCCTAATCACGGTTTGCTGTACTCCCCAGTGGCAGGAGAAGTACGCAAAGCTTTGGCAGCAAGCTTCAGAACGCTGTCAGCGATTAGAATTAGTGAGTCCAGAGGTGATTAAGGCGATCGCAACTACTGTCCAACCAGACGGTGTAGTAGCCACAGCCGCCCGTGCAGCAACGTTCCACACCCAAGTTCCTTATACCGGGTCAATATTAGCTTTAGAGACCATTCAAGACCCCGGCAATTTGGGGACAATGATTCGCACCGCAGCAGCAGCGGGAGTATCTGGTTTGTGGTTGAGTGCCGATAGTGTAGACTTAGACCATCCCAAGGTGTTAAGAGCCTCAGCCGGACAATGGTTTCGCCTGCCAATGGCAGTAACAACAGATTTGAAAACTGTGGTTGCCGAATGTCAAAAACAGGGAATGCAGGTAGTGGCAACCTTACCAGAAGCGAATTTAACTTATTGGGAAACAGACTTCCAAAAACCTAGCTTAATTTTATTGGGCAATGAAGGTGCGGGACTATCCGCCGATTTAGTAGCGCTGGCAGATAAACAGGTGAAAATACCCCTTAGTCCAGGGGTGGAATCTTTAAATGTGGCGATCGCATCTGCTTTAATTTTGTACGAAGCGCAACGCCAACGACATCAAAAAAACTTATGATTCGGGCGGCGATTGCTTTTCCATAAAATCATCAATGTCAGCTAAAGCTTCCTCAAAAATGTCCGCATCTTTCTTTTTACTAGGAGGCTTTACCACAGGGGCAGGTTTTTCCTCTGTCTCAGCCAACATATTCTGAAAGTCTTCTAGGGAAGCCATAAAAGCTTTCGCAGCCTGTTGACGCATCTTTTGCTTGTTGTTCTCCATAAGTAACTCCTAAACTTTAACTAGGTAAAAAAAACTGAGTTAAGGGCATTGGCAACTGGGGAAGTGGAGAAGTAGTTAGTTAAATTATTTCCCCCCATCTCCCCATCCCCCCATCCCCCTATCCCTTCTGCCTTCTGCCTTTTTTTTAATATGCCCAATTCTGACACGATGATTGCTGATCAAAAAAAATGTTGTCTAAATTACCATGTCTAGTTAAGAATTAATAAGGGCTGTGAGCAACTGGAGAATTCAGGTGAGTCAGGGATTTGATTACGACTTAGCGATCGTTGGTGCTGGTGTGGGTGGACATGGTGCTGCCCTTCACGCTGTCAGCTGTGGCTTAAAAACGGCGATCGTAGAAGCTGGCGATATGGGTGGAACCTGTGTTAATCGTGGTTGTATCCCATCAAAGGCGTTATTGGCAGCTTCCGGTAGAGTGCGAGAATTACGCAATGCCCACCATTTGAAAACCTTGGGAATTCAAGTCGGCAATGTACAATTTGACCGAGAAGCGATCGCAAATCATGCAGTTAACATCGTCTCTAAGCTACGCGGTGATTTAACCAACAGCTTGAAACGCATCGGGGTAGATACAATTTTAGGCTGGGCAAAATTAGCAGGTCCACAAAAATTATCCATCTCTACCAATGATGGTCAGGAAAAAACCATTACTGCCGAAAATATTATTATCGCCTCTGGTTCCGTGCCTTGGATGCCTCCCGGAATTGAAGTTGATGGTAAAACAGTTTTTACCAGCGATGATGGGATTAAATTAGATTGGCTACCGCAATGGGTGGCAATTGTGGGTAGTGGTTACATTGGGTTAGAGTTTTCTGATATTTATTCCGCATTGGGATCGGAAATTACTTTAATTGAAGCCTTACCGGAATTAATGCCCGGTTTCGATCGAGACATTGCTAAAATTGCCGAAAGAATTCTGATTACTCCCAGAGATATTGAAACCAAAGTTGGTCTTTTGGCAAAAAAAGTTACTCCAGGATCACCAGTAATCATTGAATTGGCAGATGCTAAAACGAAAGAAACTGTGGAAATTTTGGAAGTTGACGCTTGTTTAGTCGCAACAGGTAGAATTCCCTTTACCCAAAACTTAGGTTTAGAAACTGTCGGCGCAGAATTAGACCGTCGAGGCTATATTCCTGTTGATGATAGAATGGCTGTACTTTCTGCTGGCGAAGTTGTGCCGCATCTTTGGGCGATCGGAGATGCTACTGGTAAAATGATGTTGGCTCATACGGCTTCTGCCCAAGGAATTGCTGCCGTAGAAAATATTTGTGGACGGCACAAAACTGTAGATTATCAAAGCATTCCAGCAGCTGCGTTTACTCACCCAGAAAT
>JBAVZX010000175.1:0-2832 GCA_049589015.1 Phormidium sp.
CTATTGTTCCTGTGTATGTGAAACTGTTAGAAACCCCTGGAGTTCCTACTACTGAAAGTCCGGTTGGTAAAGTGAAATTTACATCGACACCCGAAGCGTTACCTGTTCCATTATTGTTAACTGTAAAAGTGTAGGTGAGGTTGTTACCAACTGTTACTGGATCTGGGGAATCTGATAAACTAATTGTGAGGTTGGGTTGTGATGCTGTATTAACGGTAAAAGATGATTGCCAATTCGATAAGTTAGTTATGCTTGAACTAGCTGTCCAATTTGCTGGATTTGAAATAGCAGAAAGCAATTGTGCTTTAGTTTCAGAAGTGATAGCACCATTATAGTAACCATTGGCAGTCAGTATAGCTACTGTGGAAGTTCCGGTGATTAGAGTGCCATTATTTGCAGCAGTTGGTTCAGCTGATGTGGTAGAATTTATTGCGTTAGGACTCCAACCTGTAGTGCCAGAATTAAGTGCATAAATTAATGTTGGACTCGCTAATGTTCCTGTATAGATAGTGATTGAATCACCACTAGTATTGAAGGCAAAACCGAAAGGACTGTTAGAATTAAATCCTGATGAATTACTACTACTTCCATTCGTCCAAGTCAGAACTGTACCCGCTGAGATGTTTGATGGCGCGGTGTAGGTAAGAATTCCTTCTGTAGTTGTGAAGTTACCATTAGATTGCCAACCATTATCTGTGACGTTAAAAGTTGTACCCGTCGTAATATCTACAAGTAAAATAAACCTGATGCTATCGGGATTAGTGGTATTATAACCAATAATTGCAATATCCCCAGGAGTCAAAGTTGTAGGCATAACAATTTCCTTGAATTGTAGTAGATGACACCAAATCAAAACAAACTAAAAGTAAAAAGTTAGTAATTTGCGAGTTAATTTATCTGCCGATCGCACTTAATCCAAACATAAAATTTAGCTTAGAGTTAAGGCGATTACTAATTTAAATTGGTTGGCAAATGCACGCAAAAATACCGCTAGCTAGCTAGTCTAAATTGGCGTTTAAAATATCAAAATGCTCTGGTCAAAGTAAGACTCAGCTTACTTAATCTCTTGTCATATTTACTCTGTTCAATTTTGCGAGCCATCCTAAATAATCTGTAAACACTTGATTTTTTTTATGAACCGCAGAGGCGCAGAGGACGCAGAGAGAAGAGAAGGAGGAGTTCATAACTAAAACAGGATTGATATATACGAAAATTAACATTAAAAAGTAGATAGAACCAACTGTGTATTTACGGAATTCAATTCAAGATTAGATAAAAATCCTTAATCAAAATATCTACATCAGGACTTCTGCAACTATCACATTGACCAAGCCTGTAGAAGCAGATATTCTTCTTTTACAATGTATTTAATATTGTAAAGTTATATTGCAAATATTTAAAAAAATATTGAAAAATGTGCCGAAACCTAATCCAAACTTTAATGTAGAAATTTATAGCAATATTACGAGGATCATATCATGGCTAATGAGATACAAAAGTATCGGATGGTCTGCACTCTTACCTTTGGCGATATTTACGGTCAAATAGTAGTTTGGTTAATTGTAATTTTCCTCTCTTTAGCCTCTGCTTTGGCATTATGGAGCACTAGTCGCCAAATTTACGCTTTAGCTGCTGTTGGGCTAATTGTAGTTCTTTCTCTTCCCTTCTTACTTTTTGCTTTTGTCACGACTCTATTAAACCACATTGAATTCAAACCAATTGATGCACAAGAAAGTACACGCACCAGTCCAGTAAATTTACCTAAAGCAAAACCTGCTGAAGCTACTTGATAAAAGTGACTAGACATATCCAGAAAACCTTGTAGAGACGTTATATGCAACTTGTAGAGACGTTGCATGCAACGTCTCTACAAGGTTTTCTGGATGTCTAATGACAATCTATAAAGAATTTCCTTGCATTCTGCGGGGAATTTTTTTTGTGAGTGACTATAGATAAAGGAGAAAATCTGAAACTAAAACTTGAGAATGTTAGAACACGATGTCATTATTATTGGTGGGGGATTAGCTGGGTGTCGCGCCGCTGTGGAAATTGCCCGGACCGATCCAAAATTAAATGTAGCTGTAATCGCTAAAACTCACCCAATTCGTTCTCACTCTGTCGCCGCCCAAGGGGGTATCGCCGCTACTCTGAATAATGTAGACTTGGAAGATACTTGGAAAGCTCATGCTTTTGATACTGTCAAAGGTTCCGATTATTTAGCAGACCAAGATGCGGTAGAACTTCTCACCCGTGAAGCGCCAGATGTTTTGATTGACTTGGAGCACATGGGCGTGTTATTCTCGCGGTTGCCTGATGGTCGCATCGCCCAACGTGCTTTTGGCGGACATTCCCATCGTCGCACCTGTTACGCTGCTGATAAAACAGGTCATGCAATTTTACATGAGTTAGTTAATAATCTCCGTCGCTACGGTGTGCATATTTACGACGAATGGTATGTGATGCGGTTAATTTTGGAGGAAGGACAAGCGAAAGGCGTTGTCATGTACCGCATTCGGGATGGCGAGATGCAAGTTGCCCGTGCCAAAGTTATCATGTTTGCTACTGGTGGTTATGGTCGGGCTTTTAATACTACTTCTAATGATTATGCCTCGACGGGTGATGGTTTGGCAATGTCTGCTTTGGCGGGTGTTCCGTTGGAGGATATGGAGTTTGTGCAGTTTCACCCGACTGGTTTGTATCCGGTAGGTGTGTTAATTTCGGAGGCAGTGCGAGGCGAGGGTGCTTATTTAATTAATTGTAATGGCGATCGCTTCATGTCAACCTACGCCCCTAGCAGAATGGAACTCGCTCCTCGTGATATTACCTCAAGAG
>JBAVZX010000176.1:0-3976 GCA_049589015.1 Phormidium sp.
GCGTCAGATGTATCTGCATTTGTTGGCATTTTTTCGATTTCATCATTACCTAAAGGAATCTTGCCCAAAACATCTAAAATAGTTTCGCTAATTGGTGATGGTGCGATTACAACTAAACCTGATTCTAAGGGCCGATCGTACTGCCAAAACTCCGCAATGTTTAAAGGATATTGTACTTTTTGATTTATCGGAATATCAGTTTCTTTGTCTACCCGTTCCTCTTTTCCCTGACTGCGAATCTTACGTAAAGCTTCAATAATTTGTGCTTTGTTACGTCCTCTTAATTGAAACAACACAAAGGGATCTTCACCAAAGCGATCGCCTAACAAATAATAAACCGCCCCAATATGTTTACAAGGATTAGCTTTATCAGGACAACTGCAACGACTCCGCACATCTTCTAAAGTAAAAGGAAACAAACTCAAACCATTAGCCGTAAAAACTTCTTCAATATTTCTCGGCATTTCTCCAGCTAATAACTTAGCCGAAAAAATTGCCCTCTGCGACATAGTTTCAATTACATAATCCCACTCTTCATCAGTAAAAGGTTCCAAGAATATCGAAAGTTGATAAGGTTCCGTTTCTGTACCTTGAACTTTTGCAAAAACCTTTTGTTCCTGAAAATCAATACTCAAAACATTGCCTTGTCTAGCATAATTTCGCGCCCGTTCCAACCGCTTTTTAAACCGATACTTATCCAACAATTCTAACCACCGTTCCACCCACCATTCTCGACCAGAAATAGCAGTATTATCTTCACTTGTAACCCTTTGCATCCCCGGATCATAATCTCTCATCATCTCTTCCTTTGCGTCCTTCGCGTCTTCGCGGTAAAAAAAATTAAAACTCCGAACTATCAATTACTGCATTGCGATCGAGCAATAATAAATTTCTTAATTGATCAGTATCTAACTCCGTTAACCAATTTTCCCCACCACCTACAACCTGTTCCGCCAGTGCTTTTTTACTCTCAATTAAATCATGTATTTTCTCTTCTAAAGTACCTTGACAAACAAACTTATGCACCTGCACATTGCGCGTTTGACCAATCCGAAATACTCTATCAGTTGCTTGATTTTCCACCGCAGGATTCCACCATCTATCGAAGTGAAAAACATGATTGGCGCGAGTTAAATTCAACCCAGTACCACCAGCTTTTAACGACAAAATCATCACTCTTGGTGCTTGCGGATCGTTTTGGAAGCGATCGATCATTTCCTCCCTTTGATTCTTGGAAGTACTACCATATAAAAACAGCATTTCTCGATTAAAATGCTTTTCCAAATAGGGTTTTAGCAGTTTTCCCCATTCCGCAAATTGGGTGAAAATCAAAGCGCGATCGCCCTCCGAAATCACTTCCTCCAACATCTCTTCTAAACGCAAAAGTTTTGCCGATCGCTTCTGATCTCCCAAACTTGCTTCCTTCAAAAATTGCGCTGGATGATTGCAAATTTGCTTCAATTTAACCAACAATGCTAAAATTTGACCCCGCCGTTGAATCCCTTCCGAACTTTCAATTTCCGCCAAAGATTCTTCCACTAATTTCTGGTACAATTCAGCTTGTTCCGCAGTTAACCCGCAAAATACATTCATCTCCTGCTTTTCGGGCAAATCTTGAATAATAGTGCGATCGGTTTTTAAGCGACGAAGAATGAAAGGTTGGACTAGCGATCGCAAAGTATTTAACGAAGAAGTATCCCCATATTTTTCCACCGGAATTGCAAATCGACGTTGAAAGAAATTCTTTGGCCCCAAATAACCAGGATTAAGAAAATCCAAAATCGACCAAAGTTCCGACAACCGATTTTCTACCGGAGTTCCTGTTAACGCAATCCGAAAACTCGCCTCTAAATCCCTTACCGCTTGCGACTGTTTCGCATCTGGATTTTTAATATTCTGCGCTTCATCTAACACCACACCTTGCCAAGAAACAGTTTTTAAATCCTTCACATCTCGGAAAACTAATTGATAACTAGTAATTACCAAATCTTTATCCTGAACTGCTTTAGCAAATGCCTTTCCTTTAGGACGTTTATCACCGTGATGCACCACAACTTTTAAGCTAGGGCCAAATTTTTTAACTTCCCTTTCCCAGTTACCTAAAACCGAAGTTGGACAAACTAAAAGAGTTGGTTTTTCCAGTGCATTCTCTTCTTTTAAATGTAATAGAAAAGCAATGAACTGGATCGTTTTACCAAGGCCCATATCGTCCGCCAAACAAGCACCTAATCCCCAGCGTTCTAAAAATGCTAACCAACCTACACCTCTTGCTTGGTAAGGGCGTAATTCTCCTTTGAAAGTTTCGGGAGGATCGATCGCCTCCACCGCCCGATTACTTGTTAAAGCATTCAACAAATCTTGCAAAACTCCCGAAGCTTCAAAACTCACCACAGGCAACTTTTCCACCATTTGAGTATCACCTGTACTGAGACGCAAAGCATCTTCTAAAGAAAGAGACATTTCCTCTTTTCGAGAAGCAAAGAAATTCTTCGCAGACTTCACATCTTGCGGGCGTAACTCCACCCATTCCCCATTAATTTCTACCAGCGGACTATTCTGTGCAGCTAACTTGTCAAACTCTCTTTTAGAAATAGTTTGCCCACCAATAGATAACTGCCATTTGAAATTTAATAAACTTTGCAAACCTAAACGTTGATTCGCTTTTAACTCAGGAGTTTGGGCGCGAATACTTAAACCCAAACGACTCGCCCAACCATCTCGATTTGCCAAACTTGGTGGTAAAATTACCCCTAAACCACTATCTTGAAAACGCCAAGCACCAGACTTAATAAACTCGTAAGCTTCTAACGGATTCAATCGGCAAAATTCGGGAGTCGCAATTTCTAAACTCGGTTCAATTATTGGCATTAATCGAGAAGCTAAACCCAACCCTTGCAGAAAAGTTTCTTGCGGACGTTCTATACTTCTTCCTTGATAAATGAAACGTTCAACTGGATTCTGCCAAATAGTCGCAGCATCTACAATAAATTCAGGATCGTCAACAGCTTGCAAACAATATTCTAAAGTCCAATCTTTCTCATTTTCGCTGGGAGGATGCACTTTAAAACAAGTCCGAAATAAACTTTGTCCTGTTAGAAATGGTTGCACAGGTGCAATCCAAGAATTTAAAATTGCCGCTAAACGTTCTGGTGTCTCTCCGGTTACTTGCGCCGACTCATTTGCCAATCCTTCCAACCATTTTTGCACCAAATTTTCTGTATTTGGTACAGAGTTTCCTCGCGCCACAGTGCGTACTTGTAAATCAATCATGCTGCTTAAAAAACTTAGCAGCATATCTTTAGGTTCTGACGGTAATTCTAAACTAGTAAATGGTGAAGGATTTTCAGTTTGTAAATCTTGATAGTTGCGACAAACACCAGGCATTTGTCGGGCAAAGTTTTCTAACCGAACTCGATCGACTCCGCTATCCAGTAAAGGTTGCCAAACCGCAAAAAAACCATTCTCTAGCTGTTTCAATCTCGGCAAAAACTTACATCTCGCTAATAAATCTACACTCCACCTAGCGACATGACTCCAAAACTGCAAATCTCTGCCTAAAAAAGAATCTGATTCATTAATACTAGTTAGCGGCAAAGCAGTTAAAAACTCTCTTACTTCTTGCCTATTTAAACAAATTCCCTCTACTTGCCAAGGATATAAATAACATGAAGATATCTCTGCTTCATTCTGATTTAATATAGTTCCTGAATGCAGCGGCAACAAAGTATTATTATCTGGAGTTATCCGAGTTGGTAAACCTAAAACTTTTACTTGCCAACGGTTAGTTTGACTTTCTTCCGCTTTCTTTTTTCCTTTTTTAGTTGTGCTTTTCTCAACAGTTAAAGTGTCAGTTGGTAGCGCCTGGGTGATTTTCTCTAAACTCTGCAAATAGGCAACTAATTCTTGCTTACTCATTGCATAAGGGTGAGGTAACAGCGTCGTGAATTCTTCAGAGTTTGCTGGGTTAACTCTGCGC
>JBAVZX010000177.1:0-3091 GCA_049589015.1 Phormidium sp.
TTTTCTGGGTCAATTTCCCAGTAAGCATAAGCATTTTGGGAATTTCTTGGTTCTAGAATTAACCGATTTTCTGGAATGGCGGGAGTTTCCCCAGTTTCTTGTGGAATCAGTGTATCAGCTAACCCAACTCCAGCAGCGGGTACTGTAGCTGTTTCGGGGATAGTGCTACCTGTTGGTTCACCAGCGGGAACCCTGACATGAAGGGAACGAATCACACTCAGCCAGCGATTATCGCTTGTCAGATAACCGAGTTCGGCAATATAATCGCGATCGGGAAGTGCGATCGGCAAATGTAAATCCTGCTGCTGTTCACTACAGTCAAATTCTTCAACGCTGTGAGGTGTTTGCCGATCCATGTCAATATCAGTGACATCATAAAGACGCAGCTTCATTTTTTGCCCACCTTGTCGCCGCATCTCTTCCTTCACCTGATCGGGAACTTCCCAATAGGCGTAAACATCGCGATAACTATTAGGTGTGAGAATAATTCGGCTTTCAGGAGTTTTGGCTGGAACTACAGGCGGAACAACAATAGGGGCAGCACCTCCGCCACCTCGACCTTTGAATAACCACCAGAGTAACCCACCAAAGAAGGGCAGCAGTAATAACCAAAGCCAAGGCGCAATTCCACCTTTTGATTTGTTCTTGTCAGTGGCAATTGCACCAGTAGCAGCTTTGAGTTTTGTTGCTGGTGGAGATGAAACATCAGGAGTGACAGCGGCTGGAGGTTTGGCGGTTGTGCTAGTATTAATAGCTCCTATTGCCCCAGAAACTCTACCAGTTTCATTTAAGTTTTGGTTTTGCGAAGATGTGGCATTACCCAAAAATGCCAGTATTGCTGGATTGGTGTTTGATTTTTTGTAAACGTAGATCAGGGGTTGGGAGAAGGGATAGCGAGGATTGTTTGGTAGAACATTGTGCATGAGAACAATCCGCACTTTGCGGTTGTTGACTACCTGATCGGAAATTGCATATCCAATTCCGTTTTTTCCCAGATTCTTAATTACTGCTTCAGTGCTATCTTTAGCAATTTTTTTGTGGTTTGGGCTAAGTTTAAAGCCGTCTTTTTGGAAAATGGAATAGCTGAACAATGCTTGACGAGTGTCGCTACTGTTTGGGCGATCGACTATGCGAATTTTCCCTGCTTTTCCACCAATTTTTGACCAGTTGGGAATTTCGCCACGATACATTTTGGCAAATTCTTGGGCTGTAATACTTTTGTTAAATTTGTTATTACGTCCGACGATGATGGCGATTTTGTTGCGAGTTACAGGAACAGCAACTAATCCTTGGGCTTTTTCTTCTTTGGTCAAGGGCCGACCAATGGCAGCTAAGTCTATTTTCCCATCTTTTAAAGCTTTGAGTGCGGCATCGGTTCCTTGGTCAGAAAATTTAATATCTGTACCCGGATATTTAGCTTCAAAATTTTTCTCCAAGGTTTGATTGATCTCGATCATGCTGGTGGAACCATTGATCTGTAATGATGTGCCACGAGGAAGTTCCTTGGGAATCGGAAAAGAAGTGTTACTAGATGATTGCGCTAGCAGGGGACGGGCGGTAGAATTAGCTGCGATCGGAGCCGAGGTAGTTGCCAAAGCTAGCGTAATTGCTAGTGTCGCTAATGGTTTTTGTTGTTTACCAGACACTTTTCTAACCCTTTGTATACTAGAAAACTTTACAGGGAACAACCAAAATTAAACATGATGACAACCTGTAAGGTGAACTACTCCAACTATACCTTTTGGTTAGCCACATTTCTTGTTAAAATCTTTTGACTAATGGGTTTTTGTCAATGGTAATCTAATTAATATTTAATCAACCAATTGGTTGTTGTTAATTTTACTTTATCAGTTAAGTTTAACTGGTGTATTGTAACTAATTATACGATTCAATGGATGATTTTTTAAGCTGTTGTTTAAAATAAAGCAAAAGGCTCCCAGGATGGGGAAATACTAAAGGTTAAATTTAATACCTGCTATCTCTCCACATTGGGATCAGTCATTGTAGTAGGGTAAACACCACTCTCAATAGTGTGGTTTTCCTACTGATTTTCTCTCTAGGAGTGGGCATGATCGAATTAATTGAATTCGGGAGTGGGTTTAGACCTGCACAGAAAAAATGAATGCACAATTTGAAAAAATTGAAGACCAAGCGCCAACTGTAATTGTTGAATCAAGTTTTGTTGAAGAAGTGGAAACTGCTAGTGAGAATCACGAAAAAGTGCGGGTAGAGGAAGTCAAATTTAACCGTGATAGCGTAGCTGGTTTCTACAAAAATGTGGTTGGTAAAACTGAGAATCGTTATCTGGTAGTTAAAAATAAACAGGGTCGAGTTTTGACAGAAATTCCGCTATTAGTTGGTGTTCCTAGCTTAATTGCAGGTACAGTTGTATTTCCCTTCGCTGCGGTGGTAGTAGCTGTAGCAGCAACAGTAGCTAACCTAACTGTAGCGATCGAACGAAAGCAATAAAATCTCCTTTTGGTAATTATTTAAAATTTGCCAGCGCCGCTCCGATTTTGTTAGGGGAAGGCGCTGTTTGTTTATGCTAAAATTAGGAACAACTAAAGTCAAGACCCAAGAAAGCTCATGGTTTCAGCCATTAGTAATATATTACTTACTTTGAGTGCTGCCATTAAAAAATTTAAACTTTAAAGTGATAATTTTCAAGGTTATGAAAGAAATTGAAGCTATTATTTACTTAAGGCAGACCGATCCAATATTGGCTAAAGTAATTGAGACAATTGGTACTGATAGTCTAGTATTGACTTACTATGAAGAAAACTTAGATTTATTCACAGCACTTTCTCAAGCAATTATTTTTCAACAAATTTCTACTAAAGTCGCAACAAAAATTTTTCAAAGGCTTGTATTATTATATGAACAATCTGATAACAAATTAACGGCTCAAGCGATTATCGATACTCCAGAATATGTACTTTGCAGCCTGGGGATCTCTCGCCCTAAAATTAGTTATTTAAAAGATTTAGCTTTAAAAATTGAGGAAGGATTACCGACTTTGGCAGAATTAGCATTAATGGAAGATCAGGCGGTAATTGAAAGTTTGACGCAAGTTAAAGGGATAGGGAAATGG
>JBAVZX010000178.1:0-3479 GCA_049589015.1 Phormidium sp.
GGAGTGTTGCACGTAGATTGGTTTAATATTCATCCCTTTAGCGATCGGGAACTTCATCTATTAGAAATTACTGCCGAACGCTGTGCAATGGCAATTATTAATGCCCAACTTTATGAGCAAACTAAACAACTAAAAGAACGGTTGCAACTGCAAATTGATCGAATGCCTATTGCTTGTATTCTGAAAGATAAAAACTTTCGGATTATCGATTGGAATCCCGCCGCAGAAAAAATCTTTGGTTATACCAAACAAGAAGCATTGGGTAAATACCCCGATCAATTAATTATTCCCCCTTCTGCTAGAGCTTTTGTCCAACAAATTCATCAGCAGCTAGCAGCAGGAGAAATGACAGATCATAGCTTAATGGAGAATATTACTAAAGATGGTCGGATAATTATTTGCGAGTGGCATAACACACCGTTAAAAGATAACAATAATCAAGTTGTTAACTATCTGTCAATGGTGCAAGATGTCACCGAACGCAAGCAAGCAGAAGAGAAATTGCAACGTTATGCCTATTACGATCTAATTACGGGATTGCCAAACCGCACTTTATTTCTGAAACGACTTGAAGAAACTATTAATTTAGCAAAACTTAATCAAATCGGCTTATTTGCTGTACTATTTTTGAATTTAGACCGCTTCCAAATGATTAAATTTAGTTTGGGGCATCATTTAGCCGATCGCTTGCTGATCGCTGCTGCTGAACGAATTCAAACTTGTTTACAAAATAGCGAGTTTTCATTTTTTGATTTCGATCTTGAATCAAATTTAATTCTTTATAACCAAACCTCACAAAGAGAAACATTCCCCAAAAATAACACTGACAATAATGCCCAGACATATCGAAAATCAATGGTAGCACAAGTAGGATTAGATGAGTTTGCTATCTTATTAACAAACTTGCGAGAAACTAGCAATATTCCTCATCTTGCCGATCAAATTTACCAAGCACTGAGCTATCCTTTTGACTTGAACGGACAGGAAGTTTTTATTAGTACCAGTATTGGCATTGCATTCAGTTCGGTTGGTTATGAACAACCAGAAGATTATTTGCGTGCTGCTGATACAGCCATGCACCAATCTAAACAATTCAGTAAAACTCGTTATGCAGTTTTTGAACCAGGATGGCAAACTCAAGCAGTACAACGATTGCAGTTAGAAACAGATTTAAGACGAGCGATCGAACGTCAAGAACTGCAAGTTTACTATCAGCCAATAGTCTCAATTATAACAGATAAATTAATCGGTTTTGAAGCCTTAGTGCGCTGGTATCACTCCACCAGAGGTTGGGTTTCACCAGTAGAATTTATTCCCCTAGCAGAAGAAACCGGATTAATTAGTTTAATCGATAGGTATGTATTAAGAGAAGCTTGTCACCAAATGGTGATTTGGAAACAGAAATTCCCGCAAAAATTCCCCTTAACAATTAGTGTCAATCTTTCCGCCGTTCAATTAGCACAATTGGGATTAATAGAACGCATCGATCAAATTTTGCAAGAAACTGGAATTAGCCGAGAAACTTTGAAAATAGAAATTACCGAAAGTAGCTTGACGGGAAATACTACCTCCGAAACAGCCATGCTGCAACAATTAAAAAGTTTAGGAATTCAACTTTCAATAGATGACTTTGGTACTGGCTACTCTTCTTTAGCAAGGTTACATCAACTACCAATTGATACTTTGAAAATCGATCGGTCCTTCGTCAATCAAATGGGTTGTGATAGCGAAAGCTTAGAAATTGTCCGCACCATAATTTCTTTAGCTCACATTTTAGAAATGGATGTGATTGCTGAAGGAGTAGAAACACTCGAACAACTCCGACAATTGAGAACTCTACAATGCGAATATAGCCAGGGTTTCTTTTTCTCTAAACCTGTTGATTGGCAGACAGCTGAAAGATTAATCTCTTCTAATAGTCACTTTGTCTCGCCAAATTCAAACTATCAAAAATGAGCAAATATTTAGGTAACTATTAAATGATCCAGCGGAAAATTGGTTTAACAGGCGGTATTAGTACTGGTAAAACAACAGTTTCAAACTATTTAGCTAACACTTATCACTTACCAATTTTAGATGCAGATATTTATGCCCGTGAAGCCGTACAAATTGATTCTCCAATTCTGCATAAAATTGCTCAACGTTACGGAAAAAAAATACTTTTACCTGATGGTACATTAAATCGGCAAAAACTAGGAGAAATCGTTTTTCCTCATAACGAAGAACGCTTCTGGTTAGAACAACAAATTCATCCTTATGTTAGACAACACTTTGCTGAAGCAATGAATCAATTACCATCAAACAGCACAGTTGTCCTAGTAATTCCTCTACTTTTTGAAGCAAAATTAACTAACTTAGTCACAGAAATTTGGGTGGTATTTGTTGATGAACAACAACAATTAGAACGATTAATGCAGCGAAATAATTTAACCTTAGAACAAGCCAAAGCTAGAATTAACAGTCAAATGTCACTGGCGGAAAAATGCCAAAAAGCTGATGTTATTTTAGATAACTCTGGCAGCTTAGAATATCTTTATCAACAAATAGATACTGCATTAGCCTCTTAACCTTTCGACAAAATTTTGATGTTCAGATGTTGCTAAACCCATGTTTAACACCGACTGAACCTCAACCAAATTCCCAGCTATTAAAGCCGGAACTGCTAACCATAAACCGGGAAAAACTTCACTTTTAATTGTTCCGGTTGCTTCGGTTGGTAAAACGATATATTCTCCTTCCCTGAAACGAAACCAATCAATTTTTTGCTCGTTCACTTGCCATACTAAATATTCTTGCACTTGGTTGCGACGATAAACTCTTAATTTATCTCGTAAATCATAAGAAGCACTACTCACAGCTATTTCAGCAATAAATTCTGGCGCACCTTCTAAATAATCATCTTCACTAATAATTGTTTGTCCACCATTCTCAATTCTTAATAGTGCATCGGGTTGAGGTTCATTATCAGCATCAAGGCGAACTGTGGTATTATCAAATAATCCAACTCCTGGTGTAGCAACCTGATAAGAAAACAGCCATCCCATAATATGAGCATGAGGTTGACCGTGAATTACCCGAACTGGTGATCCCATATAAACTACTCCTTCAATTAATTCCGCCTTTTTCAAATTAGGCATTGTTTCGTAGCGCCGTTCAAATTCAGCACGAGTTAGACGATCGCCATTTTCCAAAGGCAAAATTTTCCCTATTGTTTCTGTCATAATTCAACCCCCAATTAAGAAATATTTGTGGTGGGTAACTTCCACCACAAAACTGAAAAACTAAGCTGCTTCTCCGCCGACAATTACATTTTTAATTCGCAAAGAAGGGCCACCGCAACCCACAGGTAAACCGCTTTGTCCACCTTTACCACAACCGCCAGATTCATCCCAATAAAAATCATCCCCAATTGCTTCAATATCAGCCAAAGTACTAAACACATTTCCCGAAAGAGTCACATCGCGCACAGGTTCAGCAAT
>JBAVZX010000179.1:0-2078 GCA_049589015.1 Phormidium sp.
CTACTGAGCGTTCAACTAACTGCATTCCTAAGTCTATTTGTTGACCTCTAGTAATATTTGCAGCATTTCTAAAGGTAAAAGCTAAATCGACTTGGTGGGGATTTAATAGTTGATTAACTGTATTCCAACCAGTTTCAAAGATTCCGTTAAACCATTGTTTTAAATTAATTATTCCCGGTTGGCATTTTTGGGATAAATATTCTAGGAAGTCTTCTAATGTTTGAAGTTGATTGATAGATACTCTTTTGAAGACTGTTGGCGTAAATCCCAAAATTGTAGCTGATTTTAAAGACTGATTTAGTCGCACGAATACGTAAGCAATTCTATTTTCCTCTACCTCTGGGGGAATAGAACAAAATGTTGTGTCTGGTGCTACAGGACGACATTCTATGGTTCCTATTTGTGCTACTTGTAGATCGGCGATATTGAGAAGTTTATATATTAACGGATTATAGCTATCGCTATTTTCCCAGCTTGTGGTAAAACCCATACAGTTGAGATAGAAGTTTACTGTATAAATAGCGAGTGTATTGAGATAAACTTGTCTAGCTTTTTTTTTATTGGCTATTGCTTGGCTCAACTTTTGGGCAGTTGAATGTGCTTCAAAAGAAAGCGGAATTGTAAAGGTTAATTGTTCAGTCATCCAGTTCATCACTTATTCCCCCTAGCTTGATTAGATATTACTGTAAGTATTTACGAAAATAAGGAAGTAAATTATGCAAATTTCGATTAATGAAGCTAGCTAAGGTTGGTACGGAGATGCCTAAATGTATAGAAATTTCTTCCCAGGTTTTGTCTTCGATAAATTTGGCTATAGCTATAGTTTGAAAGCTAGCTGCTGGATTTCCTTTAATAAATGTGGTTTTGAAGTGATTTTCGGGGTCGGTTTCTAGGAATTGTTTTAACATTTGTGATTCCTCGGTTAGAATGTCTAAAGGTGTGGGATTTTCTGGAGGAATATAGTTAATTTTTTCCTTGACTTTCTTTTGCTGGTAATATTGCCGGACTGCATCAATAAATCGCTGTTTGAGTCGATTGTTTACCCATGCCAGGACTGCATATTCTTCTCTATATTCGTCTATGTGTTGGCAAATTTCTAAGAGTGTTTTTGAGAGTGCTTCGTTATATATATCCTCATAAATTTGTGGGTTCCATGTGTTTTTTTGTGGTTGGCAAAGTCGGTTTGATTGTTGAATTTCGTTAATTAGTTTGTTTAAGGCTATTTGTCTTTGTTTACTCAATGGCGGGTGCTGTTGAGCTTGTTTTACTAGCTGTTGCAGCCGCAGGTCTATATCAATCATTTCTGTGGCACCCTTAAGGTACAGGTAGTTCATCCGTGTTTGTTCGATGGTGGTTGGGGGTATATATATTTACCTTTCGGATTTTGCTCATGGTTTTTACGCAAGAAAGGGCATTTTGTTACAAAAGTTTACTTTTGCTGGGTGAAAACAGTGATTTAGGTACGGAGAACCCTGGTTTGGTGGAGGCTACGGGTTTCTGGGGTATAGTTTGCTATTAATCGGGTGAGTAAAAAATTTTTTCTAATTTGCATAAAAGTACTGAGGCTTTTCCGAAATAGTAAATAGAAAGTTCGCGGAGATTACTGAGCGATCGCTTTTCGGAGGATGTGCGATCGCATATCAGAGTGTTTCCACTATCAAAATTCGTATTTTTCGGAGGAATTAATCCTATGCCTGGGATAAAGAAATTATCAATGACTATCGTAGGATCAGCAGTTCTTGTTTTGGGAACAGGAAGTGCTGCTCTAGCTGCAAATTTGATTGCTAATGGCGATTTTGAAGCGGTTGATATCAGTGTTCCGTATACCACCTATAATAGTACAAACATACCTAATGGCTTTGGTTGGTCAATTTCAAATGACTTTGTTTTCTTAGTAAACAACTTCTGGAGTGGAGTATCGGGAACAACTAATCCAGACGGGTTCGATCAAAGCTTAGAACTTAGACCAGACGCAACTCTTTCACAGAAATTTGCCACAAAAGTTGGACACAATTATGAACTCAGTTTCTGGTATGCCCACGATCCAGATAACGAAAAAGGGTCTGCTATGGGACATT